>DASWXG010000713.1:0-1695 GCA_036405615.1 Prosthecobacter sp.
GTCAATGGACTTGCTGTCCTTGCCCAGGACGGGATCCACTTCGAAACGGGCACCGACGGGGCGCATTTCGAAAGAGGTGGGGGTGGGAACATCCACCCCGGAAAGCCCCTCTGGAACAGGCGGGGACTGGCGCGCCCTGCCGCTGGCGGGATCAAACTCGGTGGCATAAATGCGTTCCTTGACGGATTCGGCGACGGCCCGCTGGCCGCTGCGGGTGGTGACACCCAGGGTGGCGACCAGCCTGCTTTCTTTATCCGTCAGCAATTTCTTCAAGGTGGCGTGCCATTCGGTGCTGGAAGAGGGGGCTTTGTCGCCGTGGAGAATTTCAGTGGCGACGGCGGGCGTAGTCTCCACAAAATCCACGGTGATCATCAGGTTGGCTGGCGAGGAGTCTTCTGCATGCAGAGGCAGAACGGCAAGAGCGAGGAGGGCAGGCAGGATTCTCATGATGGGGAAATTGGATTGTCTGGCAGAGACTCGTTTTAACGATGGAACAAAAACTCTGAAGTGTTGAGTAACGCCCAGGCGATGCCGGGCAGGCCTTGATCGGGATGCTTTTGCAGGAAAGTCTGCGCGGCTGCGCTTTCGGATTCAAGCGGAGCACGGCCCAGGGTGTCGAGAAAAAGGTGTGTCACCTGCTGGGCTGCCGAGCTCTGTTTTCTGGCATCGCTCACCAGCAGGCTGCTGTCAGCCGTGGCCATGGCTACGGCCGCATGATTCATCATAAGGCGTGACAGCCGGTGTGAAATGGCTGGCATAGATTCATCCGCCCATTCCCGGCTGCCACGGCCGAGGACCCTCAACGGGTGATCCAGCGGCGGAACTTGGGGGAGGCGCGAGAGGGGAAGCCACTCCGCCTGCTGAGGGTGTTCTGCGAGCCAGGAGACAAGGGCCTCCCAGGTAACTTCCGGAGGCAGGCGCCGGACCCGTGGAGCAGCCGCGAAGACCCAGATGCCGTTGGTTGGGTGAGGCAGGCTGGAAAGCGCCTCTTTCTGGTAGGCCTGGGTGTGGGCGACAATGTATTGGAAGTGACCGAGACGCTGACCGCAGGCGTCGAACTCCCGGCGCAGTGCGGCGGCAAAGCCGGATTTGTCATCCAGCTGCCAGTCTCGTAACGACTCAAGCCCGGCGGGGACAGCAAAGGGCTGCTCACAGCTCAACATTCGCTGGGTTTCAGCCGGGGTGACGGGTGTTGCTGGCCCCTCTCTCAAGCGTCGCTGTTCTGCCGCCCCGATACCCGGACTGCCAAACATCCAGTTCCAGACTCGCAGAGCGGTGGTTTGGGACAGCCTGCCGTGCCGGGGGGAGACAAACCACTCAGCCACTTGTGGCGAAAGCGGCCGCATGACGCTGGGTTTGCTGGAGAAGCTGCCATAGGGGCCGGATTCCAAGGGCAGGAAGGCCGGGTTCACGGGATCTCCGGGTTTGCCGTCGCGGTAGCGGTAGATCGCAGGAAGCGTCAGGGTTTGCCGCCAGGGTGCGGCGGGAAGCGACTGGTCACGGGCTTTTCTACCAATCGGAGTGGCACCCGGCAGCAATGTCTTCGGCACGGACCTGGATGCCGGAGTGGCGGGAGGCGTGGCTTCGGAAAAGCAGGCGGCAAATTGCCAGTATCCCATCTGGGTTGAGGGACCAAACGGATCGTCGTGACAGGCGGCGCAGTGGATGTTTGCGCCGAGGAAAGCGCGGGCGGAT
>DASWXG010000714.1:0-7451 GCA_036405615.1 Prosthecobacter sp.
GATCTGCGTATGCTTTTGCGAATGCTGTCTGAAAAGAACGCCCAGCCCAGCGCCGTGATTTTGGATGGTCGCACGATGCAGTCCACACCTGAGAGCGGGGCACGTGCCGGGCATGATGGCTACAAACGCAAGAAAGGCTCCAAGGTGCACATCGCCGTGGATACTCTGGGCCATCTGCTGGCCTTGAAGATTACGGCGGCCAATGAGCAGGAGCGGGCCCAGGTGGGAGAGCTGGCTCTGAAGCTTCAAGAAGTCACGGGCGAGAAAGTGGAACTGGCCTATGTGGACCAGGGCTATACCGGAGAGCAGCCTGCGGAGGCGGCCCAAAGCGAAGGCATCCGCCTGGAGGTGGTGAAACTGCAGGAGGCCAAGAAGAGCTTTGTGCTGCTGCCCAGGCGCTGGGTGGTGGAACGCTCGTTTGCGTGGTCGGCCCGGTTCCGGCGTCTGGCCAGGGACTATGAACGGCTAACCACTTCCCTGGAGGGCATCCACTGGCTGGCCTTTGCCACTCTGATGCTTAATTCCCTCTTCAAAAGTCATAACACGCTCTAGAAATTGTGAGCGCAAACCGGCGGTGCAATGTTCGTCGGCGAAGTCCACTGCCATTACCCATCCAGATTACCGAAGCCTCGCGAATCGGGTGCATGAGCACTTCAAATAAACGAGAACTGGTAGAGCCCCATGAAGGCGACAAACGTTATGTGCGGCGTGACGTAGAAGGGCGATTCAAAGAAAGCGATGAAGTAGGTGCATCTCTTTCCGCAGATCATCGTCAAGATTCGAAGACGAATGCGGCAAAAGGCCAAGGCGACAAGGGCGACCACAAGAAGAAGTGATTGCCAATACTGCGACAGCTCGTGGCTGAAACGATCATCGTCCTGGCTATGGGTTGTTACAGCTAGAATGTAAGCCCACATTTTTCAGGGCGCAGCTGAGGGTTTCCTAGCGAACACCAACGCTATGAAAACCACAAACCAACCAAATATTGAAGCAGATGAAAACCGCGATCCCATTTCAGGAGCTCCAGGAGCCCATCCTGTGGGAGTAGGTGTAGGCGCCGCTTCTGGCGGAGCAGCAGGCGCGGCTGTCGGGATGGCAGGCGGTCCCGTAGGGGCCGCTGTTGGCGCAGCCGTCGGCGCTGTGGTGGGCGGACTGACGGGCAAAGGGGTGGCGGAAGCCATTGACCCCACGGCGGAAGAAGCCTACTGGCGAGACCGCTACCAGTCCGAGCCCTACTACGAGCGCGATCTCACGTATGACGACTATGATCCCGCCTACCGCACAGGTTATTTGGGACGCAGCACTTATGCTGGTCGCGACTTTGACAGTGCTGAGACGGATCTCGAACGAGACTATGAAAGAGACAGGGGTGCCTCGCGGCTCGACTGGGATCGCGCCAAGAATGCAACTCGCGCCGCATGGAACCGGGTGGAGGGCAAACTCCCAGGGGACGACGCAAGAGACGGAAAATAACCAATTGTCTCAAACGCGGCTGCTCGTGCCGACATGGCATGAGCAGCCGTTCTTTATCCAGTGCGCCTGACGCAAAAGAGGGAACCTACAGACGGTTTTTGACAACCAAACCCCATCCGGGGTCTTCTTTACCTGATTCATAGACAGTCTTCAGGCGGGCAATGACTGCGTTGGTCCGGCTCACCATGGGCCGACAGCCATCGCCGCCTTGTTCCAGTTCTTCCGCGAGAATGCGATACTCGTCGATGGACAAAAAATCCAGCCACCGCTGCAAATCATGAACTGCATTTTCAGCGGCTTCACAAGAAACTCCGGTAGGTGCGGCAAACAAAGGCATATAGAGGTAATTCGAAGCACAGCAATTTTCCGGACGCGTGGGCGCAGCAGGGTGCCCACATCTATCAATACGGGCTTCACGCCTGCATTCCCCGGTTCAAAAAGGCAGCAAGCACTTGCAGCCTACCCAAGCAAACCGGGCAACACGTGCTGACCAAAGGCTTCAATAAATTCGTCCTGGTTGGTACCGATGTTGTGCAGAACAATTTGGCTGAACCCCGCTTCGATATCCTGGCTGATCCAGTCCACGTGTTGCTGCAGACTGTTGGAAATCCGGATCATGTCGGTCAAATCTTCAGGCCGGACGTGCTTTCCAGCGGCGTCAAATTCTGCCGGAGTGCGCAGTTCCGCCAGCAAGTCGTTTGAGAAAGCCACGCTTCTCCATTGCTGGTGCGCCTGCTGCAGGGCCTGATCCATGGTTCCGGCATAGGACAGCCCAATTTTCAGGTACAGAGGTTTCCCCTCCCCTCCGCCTCGGCAGAAAGCTTCCACCATCTTTTTGAGTTCATCCGGGGGACGTGAGGTGGTGACAAGGGCATCCGCCCATCCGCCTAACCATTCGGCCGTTTTCTCGGTTACGGCGGCTCCCACCAGCAAAGGCTTTTTCTTCGGCAACGTGTAGAGCCGGGCTTCCTCCACATGAACCAGTCCCCGGTGCGTCACTGTCTCTCCATTCCAAAGGGCACGCATGACATCCGCACATTCCTTTAAGCGCGCAGTGCGGAGGTCTTTGGCGGGCCAGGGCAGTCCTGTGATCCTTTCATTCAGGGCCTGGCCGCTGCCGATCGCCAGCCAATAGCGTCCTTCATACATCTCGCAAAGCGTCGCCGCAGCCTGAGCCACCATGGCCGGGTGGTAGCGATAGCCAGGGCAGCAGATCATGGCCCCGGGCAATGACGTCGCCTGAAGGGCCGCCCCCATCCAGGCCCAGGAA
Source organism: Prosthecobacter sp. (assembly GCA_036405615.1). Lineage (GTDB taxonomy): Bacteria > Verrucomicrobiota > Verrucomicrobiia > Verrucomicrobiales > Verrucomicrobiaceae > Prosthecobacter. The sequence goes on from DASWXG010000714.1 coordinate 2,744, forward strand.
AAACCAGCCTGACTCTGCGCCTCGCTCCACGGATGAAAATGGTCAGAACTGAAGAAGCCGTTGAAGCCGGCAGCCTCCGCCTGCTGGACCCACCCGAGCAAGGCACTGGGAGCAAACTGCTCATGCGAAGCGTGATAGCAAAGCCGCAAATCCGTTCGCATGAGCAGTCAGCAAGTAGGAGACTTTAGCCCGCAGCGGCGACATTGACTTCGGAGAGTGCCAGATCGGTCAATTTCTTGTCCGTGGCACCTTCTTCATCCAATGTTTGCTGAAGGATCTTCTGCGCACTCTTGTTGCCAAGAAGCTGCGCAAGCGAGCGGGCTGTGCCGTAACTCGCGATCTCATAATGTTCCACCCGCTGGGCAGCACCAATGAGACCGACATCCAGAACTTCAGGATCCGCTTCCTCTTCCATGAGTTCCTTGCCTTCCTCAATCAGACCCTCCATGGCCTTGCATTTGGGCCCGCGGGTGGTCTGGTTGAGATCGGAAAGGAGCTGTTCAAGGCGGTTGGCATGCTCCTTGGTCTCTTCCAGGTGCAGTTCAAAACCGGCCCGAAGTTTTTCATTCGTTGCGGCTTTGGCCATCTTTGGAAGAGCCTTGATGAGCTGCTTTTCGGCGCTGTAAAGGTCCTTGAGCTGGTGTACAAAAAGGTCGTTAAGTGTTTCAAGCTTCATAGCGCAGATGTATCGCCCGCTTCGAAAAGACTGGATGCCGGAGACGAACAAAAAGTTTGCTCCGCACCAAAACGCCTTACATCTCCCAGCGATCACGCCACTTGCCTGCGCCGTGTTCAGGCAGGTTGCGCCGGCGCGGCGAACGGTTCTCCCTCCGTGCGCGCTCCAGAGAGTCCGGCTTCAAGATGACATATTTGTAAGCCACGGATGTTCCGGCCGATTCCTCAATGGCGATTTCACCGAACCAAGTATTCTCGTTCACGCATTCTAAAAACAGTGCCTTCTGAAGGTCCCAGCATCCAAGTTCAGGAATGTCTCCGGTCACTGCAATGCGTTCTCCGGGGCAGATGGGCGCTTCCGCCAGCTGAACATTGAGGACTGTTTTGGACTGGCAAAATTCTCCAGGCAACTCGAAGACCAGGGCATCCATTCCTGAAAGAGGCACGACACAGCATTGTTCTTTAACGTCCATCGTTACGCCTGTGAGGACACAACAATAGTGACCGTCTGGCATTCCTGACTTTTGGATTTCCAACGGCCGCGCACCGCCCCGGTTGAGGATCACAAGGCAGCGTGATTCCTTGTACCGGCGCAGGAACACATAGGCGTCGGCTTCAACAAGTTTTGGCCAGACTCCTCCCCACTGGAGAGCCGGATTGTGCCGCCGCACCTCGCTTAGAAGTGCAATGATTCTGCGGGCTTCGGTATCACCCCAGTTTTTCATCATGGGCCGGTTGTAGGGATCTTCGCCGCCCTTTTGATTGTTGTACAAATACTGCTCACAACCATAGTAGATGCAGGGAATGCCACGTGTGGTCAGCAGCAGCACCAGAGCCAGATGCAACCATGCGTGGTCCGGATTCAGGGTTTGGAATCTTGGCATGTCGTGATTCTCAATAAAAGTGATCATCTCACTGGCGCTTCGATAGCGACCGTCTTTGCGAAGCACCTCATGAACCAGCTCAAACCCTTCCGGCAGACGCTTTCCAAAACAGTCCCGGATGGCATGACAAAGGGCAAAGTCCAGAATGTTCATCCCGTCCTCATTGGCATACTCAACGGACCTCTCATTGTCCGGATGGCTGTTGATCCACTCGCCGAAAATGAATGTCTGCGGGCGAAAGCTGTGCATGTCCGTCGTGAACTCCTGCCAGAACCACAGGGGCATATGCTTAACGGTGTCAATGCGCAACGCATCCACTCCGCGTCCCAGCCAGAGCTTAATCGCCTCCTTGATGTACATACGATACTTGATGTTATTCTCATTAAACGTGGCCAGCCCGCCCACATCCTTGTTCTGGAGTTGCCATTCATCCTCCCAGTCCGTCACCTCACCGTAATGGTGATACCAGTGGTCGTGGTCATTTTCGTGATCTGCGATCAGCTTGCCGTCATCATACAGCTTGCCCTTGCCCTCGCTGGTTGCGGGAGAGCTGTGATTGCAGACAATATCGAGGACGAACTTCATTCCCCTTTGGTGCAGTTCTTCCAGCAGACGGTCGAAGAGCGTGTACTTGCAACGGAACAGGGATGCCTCGGCAGGATCATTCAGCCAGCGGCTGTTGATGCGTTTGAAGTCCCGCGCCCAATAGCCGTGGATCGGAGCGCGGCACTGGTCATCCTCCAGCCCTTCCACCTGCTCGAACAAAGGAGTCAGCCAGACAGCGGTAACCCCTGTTTCCTGGAGGTAGTCCAGCTTGTCGATCACCCCTTGAAGGTCTCCGCCCCAATACTTGTTCCAATCTTGGCGGGACGGATCGTTCAGATCAGGATCTCCCTGCAAGTTATCCGGATTACCGTCGTGGAAGCGGTCCACAACAATAAAATAGATGACCTCGCGCCTAAACTCGATGTCAGCGGCGGAAAGGCTCTTAGTGGCAATCGGGTCTTCATCAAGAGGGTTCATGGCATGGCGGGATTCAGAAGGTAATCTTGCCGGAAGTTCGTATGTCCGCCTTGAGGTGCTTGCCCATGTGCTCGAGGGCCTGTCTGTTGGCCAGCGCAGTTTCCGAAGCGATGCAGTCGCGGGGAACCACGAGATCATAGTCGCGCATGTAGGCATCGTTTGCCGTGTAGAGGACACAGAGATTGCCAGCGAACCCGGTGAGGATGAGTCGCTTCACCTGCAGATGCTCCAGCAAGATGTCGAGAGAGGTGGAGTAAAAGGCCGAGTGTTTGGGTTTAAACACAAAATAGTCCGCATCTTCAGGCAGCAGCAGCTTTACCACAGGCCCGCCTGGGGCCTCGCCTTGCAGGCAGTGCTGGACATGGGCTTTAAAATCCGAGCGCCAGCGGCCAAAATTGTCATTCACATAAATGACCGGTACATCTGCAGCCCGCGCCCTGGCTTTGAGCGCAGCGATACGTCTGGCCGCAGGCAAAGCCATGCGCAGGAGTTGCCTGCCTCCGGAGAAATCCATGGCATTGATCACATCAATCAGCAGAAGGGCACACTTGCACTTGTCTGGTGCACTGCCGTGGAGATTCGCGCTTTGAGTTCCGGCCATGCTATTCTCCTGTCTCTGAGTGGGGTGCGTCCACCGGTTTGGATTCTGGCGAGCCGCGCTGGCGCAGGAAGATGCTCAGAACCACCATGCAGAAGATGGCCAGAAACTCGCTTTGCCAGTTCTGCAGGGACTCAAACCAGAACCGGCTGCTGCCGAGATACTCAGAGCAGGACACTGCAGGCTGACCATGCAGGGCCTGTTCCTCATTGTAATTCGCACAGCCGCTCACGACATGGATGCTGAAGGCTCCCAGGAAAAGAAGGAAAAAAGCCAGGGTAAGCGAATGCTGGTAGATCGTGAGCACCCAGCCACCATGCCTGACCGGCCAGGGCGAATCTGCTCGCTTAGGGGCCAGCCGGGGGTCACGGTCCACCGGCTCGGGCCGGTCCAGGCTCTTGGATTCCGAGGAACCTTTTTGAAACAGAAAGATGGTTAGCGCCACATACACACCCATCTGGAGAAATTCAGACTCCCAATTTTCTGAGGTTGCTTCCAGGAAGTGGGCGCTGGTCAGATACTCTTGCAAGGACTCACCGGGGAGTCCGTGCCCAGCCCGCTCTTTGTTAGACTCCCGGTGGCCTGTGAATGCCTGCCCAAAAATCCACGTGGTCATGAAAAGAACAAGCAGCACCAGGGACAGTCCGTTTTCCCTGATGATCCTCTTCATACCCGATCATCGCATCCTGATGATGCGCTGGATGCCAGATGCAGACCCGGGCTGCGCCACGAACTGGAGACAAGCGCTTATGTCATACCTCGTCCAACTTCTCCTGCCTCTTCATGACAATGAAGGCGAACTTTTCTCCCCTGGCATGCATGGCCAGGTCAAAACCGAGTTGAAAGATAAATTTGGCGGTGTCACCGCTTACAGCCGCTCGGCTGCGGAGGGACAATGGAAAACGGGTGAGCGGGATGTCCGCGATGAGATCGTGGTCTATGAAGTGATGGTCTCCGAGATTCATCCAGAATGGTGGCGCAGCTACCGCTGCAGCCTGGAGGCCCGTTTCAAACAGGACGAAGTGGTGATCCGCGCCCTGACTATCCAACGGCTTTGATCTTTGGGTGAGGAGTCACCGGAACAACACGGCCTGGGATGAAGTGGTTAGAGGCCTGCCGCTGTGACGATGCAGCCCTCGTCCTCGCTCCGTAATTCCGATGCGGCGCATAATGGGACGTCCGGCCACCTGGAAGAGGGCGATGAATGAAGCCAGGCCACCTTTAACCCTTTTTTGTTATGCCAGACGTCGGTCTTCTCACAGCCTCCGAACCGGTGCCCTCAGACACAAAAGTGGTGATCCGCTTTTCTGTCGAAGTGGGGGAACTGCCGGTTTACAACGAATCCTATGATGTGGACACCCTCGCCCAAGAGCTCCTCAAAGACGAAGCTGCTGTCATCGAAGCCTGGACGCGCAGACTGCTCTGTGTCATCGGAAGCAGGGCTCGCCCCGGCTTTTCAGCTGCACTGACCCGCTGCCTCATCGATGGCAAGTGCTGTGACTATGGACATGTGCAGGACATTGCTGAT
>DASWXG010000715.1:0-2162 GCA_036405615.1 Prosthecobacter sp.
AAGCGACTCCCTTTCGGCCGCCTCTTTTTCTCGTGCGCAAAGGAAGGCATCCGTCTTCTCCTCCTTTTCCCGCTGCAGTTCCAACAGCTTGCGAAGCTCCTTCTGCTGCAACCACCACGCCAGCACTGCACAAGCCGCAGCCACCAGCGATACCGCCGCCAGCATCTGCACGCCGGAGAGGAATGCCAAGGAAACAACCATATTCATAATACTCAGTGAAACAGCTATTCATGCACTTGTCGAGCAAGGATGCCACATGGTGCACCTAGGTAATACACTCATCATACCACTGTCGCAGCTTGGTTCTCGGCTACAGGGCAACTGTCAGGCCTTTGCAGAGTCCCCCTCTTTGGGGGACATCTTTGCTCTCGACCTTGCAAAAAGCGGTGGTCTAGCCTGTCTGCGTGGCTGCTGCATTAATCTCACTTAAATCCAAATCTTCCCCAATCGGGCAACCGGCAGGCAAAGGCAAAACCAGAGCCACCTCCACGGCCAGGATTTTCCCTCTCCCACCCCAGGTCCAGGAGGGCGGCCCGCCCCCCGTTCAAACTGCCCTCAGCCGCCTCGCCGTCCTGCCGTCGCAGCCTTTTGAAATCTCCCCTCTGATTGACAACCGGAGGTTCCTGCGCCGGGCTTTTGATCCGGATCTGCCGCTTCTCACCAAGGTTTATTCCTTTCCCACCTACCAGGGCATGGTCGGGGAAAACTGGATGCACTGGCATGACTATCATGAAATGATATTGCCGATTGATGGCATCGGCCGGTTCAAAATGGGCAAGTGGGAGGTGGATTTTTGTCCAGGCGATCTTCTCGTCGTGGACACGCTGAGACTGCATGGCGTGGCCCAGCTCAGCGGCCCGCATCGCTCGTTGGTCGTGCTGTTTCCCGCCGCTTTCATCGTCGGGCATGGCGCACCGCAGGGAGACTCGGCCTTCCTTTGTCCTCTGCGCGGCCGCCCGAAAGGAACGCCCCCGCTGCTAAAGGCAGATCATCCCAGCGCCCCGGCTGTGCATGAGGCGTTGCTGGCCCTGCACGACGCCTGGACCAGCAGCAAACCTGTGACCTCCCGTTACGTCGCCTGCAAAGCCCATCTGCTCATGGTCCTGCATCATCTGCGCGAAGCCTTTGATGTCGGAGACACCACAGATGCCCTGGCCATCACCCGCGAAAAGGAACGCCAGGACCGGCTGCAACGCGTCTTCAACCTCCTCGCCTCCCGGCTTCCAGATCAGGTGGGCATTGAGGAGGCCGCAGCCACAGCAGGCATGGGTGCGACGGCGTTTCGGAAGTTCTTCAAACACACCACGGGCCAGTCCCTCTTTGACTATGTCCGCGACATGCGTCTCTCCAATGCGGCCCGCATGTTGAGGGAGTCAGACATGCCCATGGCCGATGTCGCGGCAGCGGCGGGCTTTTGCGATCAGAGCCATCTGAACCGGGTCTTCACCCAACGGCATGGCGTCACCCCGGTGGTGTATCGGAAAAATCTCCAGGGTGACAGATTATCCAAAAAAATCTTGTGAGACATCCAAGCCAGATTTGAAAGCGGCTTGTTAGGCTCACGGTGCTATGAGCTTACCCACCCAAGCTTTACCCAACCTGTTTCGTACCGCGTTGTTCCTGCTGGCCGGACTTTCCGGTTCCCAGGCCCTGGCCCAGGTCAATGGCATCACCCAGCCCACCTTCACGGCGGCAGAGGTCGGCACGGTGATCTTCCAGTTCACCAACGACACCGGCACGCCAACCTCAGTGGGGTTGCAACCCTCTATGGCGGACTTTCAGCATGGCAAGCTGCACATCGGCAGCGGCAAGGACTCTGCTGGGGGCACGCCTCTGGTAACGTGGTGGAATATGGCCAATCCCCGTGTGCCTGTGCTGGAGCAATCCATCGAGCTGACCACAGGCAACAAACCTCACTTCATCACCTTCTGGGGCACCAAGTTCACCCCCGGCCACCAGGGCCCTTCGGAAATCTGGGACTATCAAACCCGCACGCGTTTGAGCACCTACAACTCGGGAGCCGGGGCCCTGTGGCGCTCCTTTCAGCCGCCGTATGAATTCAATACCACCAATGGTTATGGCGTCTCGCCACCGTCTCTTGAAGTGGCCTCCATCAACCCGACCACCACCGCCCGCACACGGCTGAAACTGATCGATCTCTC
>DASWXG010000716.1:0-7396 GCA_036405615.1 Prosthecobacter sp.
CCGCAAGGGGCAGCTGCTCTGGCAGAACCTGAAAGCAGCAAAATCTTCGTGCAGGAGTCCTAGGATTCATATATTTAACCATATGGTTAAATATACAGACGGAATCTTGAACCAAACCTTTGCCGCCCTGGCAGATCCCACCCGCCGCAGCATCCTGCAGCAGCTTTCCCTGGGCGGAGACTGCCGCGTGACAGACATCGCCAAGCCGCACGCCATGTCTCTGCCCGCCGTGTCCAAACACCTGCGTGTGCTGGAGGAGGCCGGGCTCATCACCCGCACCCGGCAGGGGCGGGTTCATTCCCTGGCCCTGAACGCCGCCCCCATGCGGCAGGCGCAAGCCTGGATCGAAAGCTACCGCGTCCACTGGGAAGCCAGCCTCGACCGCCTGGAAGACTACCTCGACGAACTCCAAACCGGCGGTTCTGCCGCGGCCTCCCCTTCCCCTGACTCCACCCCAACTCCAGCATCATGAACACCACCCGCACCCCTGCTCCCGCCGAAGGCGAAGTCCTCATCACCCGCAGTCTGCAAGCTCCCCGCGAGCTTGTCTGGCAGGCGTGGACAGACCCGGCCCACCTCAGCCGCTGGCATGCGCCGGAAGGCTGCCAGATCACCTTCACCCGTTTCGATTTCCGCCCGGGCGGAGGTTTCCACTCCTGCATCCGCAACCCCAGCTTTGGCGACTGCTGGTGCGTGGGCGAATACCTGGAGATCAGCAAACCCGAGCGCATCGTCTACAAAATGGCCCTCGCCGATGCCGGAGGAAACCTCGTCTCGCCCGCCCAGTCTGGGCATGATCCCGAGTGGCCCGCTGAAACCCTTGTCACACTCACCCTGGAGGAACTGCCCGGTGGCAAAACCCGGCTCACTCTCCACCAGGCCGTGCAAGAGGCCCTGGCCCGCCGCACCGGCGCCTACCCGAGCTGGCTCTCCATGCTGGACCGCCTGGAAGCAGATTTGGCCAGCACATCGGCTCAAAGCTGAACCTCCCCCCCGAAGCCGCAGCCCCCGGAAGCTCATGCCGGGGGCTGCCACCCCACCGCGTTCCTTCGCCGCTTCCCGCCACTCCACCCTGTCCGCCATGAACCCCCCTGCCACCGCTCGTCGGCTCTCCATCATCCTCCTCGCCGTCGTTGGGGTCCTCGGACTCGCGTTTGCCTCCGACGTTCCTGCATCGGAGCCAGGTACCGCCGCCACACCTAACAAAAAGATTGTCGAAGAGTATATGGAAGGCTTCCGGCGCTCGGACCATGCCGCCATTCTGGCCTGCCTGACGGAGGATGTGGAGTGGATCCTCCCCGGCAGCCGCCTCAGCGGCAAAACCGCTTTTGACAAAGAGATCGAGAACCCCGCCTTCACCGGCAGACCGGTCATCCACATCACCCGCCTGACGGAGGAGAACAACGTCGTCATCGCGGAAGGCCGGGTCCAGGCCAGCCGCAAAGACGGCCCCCGCCTCCATGCTGCGTTCTGCGATGTCTTCGAATTTGAAAACGGCAAGATCCGCCGTCTCACCTCTTACCTGATGGAGATTGCAAACACTGCTGACAAACCCTGATCAACGTTCTTTTTAATTGCGTCTCACAGCCTGCCGCCCTTGACTGGCACGCTCACCTACCATGACGATTCCGACCTATCAGGACCTGATGCTTCCTCTGCTTCGCGTGCTCAGCACAGCCGAAACAGACATCCACCAAAAGGAGTGTACCCGGCGGGTCTCAGAAACTTTGAATCTGACTGAAGAACAGCGGGAAGCCAGATTGCCGAGCGGTTTGCAAACCTATGTGCACAACCGTATCGGCTGGGCTGGATGGTACATGCAGCAGGCCGGACTGGTGATGAAGCCCAAAAAGGGGTTTCTCCGCATCACCGACGAAGGTCGGGCGCTGCTGGCCAAGAATCCAGCAGTGATCGACAACAACCTTCTGGCGACCTACCCCAGCTATCAGGAAAAAGTGATCAAAAGACAGGAGTCCGACTCTCCTGTCAGCTCGCAGACGGCCGCAGCTAGTGAACTGACACCTACCGACCAGATTGAAGAAGCCCACCAAAAGTTAAACCAGACTCTGGCGACTGAGCTGCGTGACCTTATGGCGAAGATGGACCCCTTCAAATTCGAACAACTGGTGGTGGATTTGCTTTTCGCCATGGGATATGGCGGTTCCCGAGAAGAGGCGGCTCTTGTCACCAAAAAATCAGGGGACGAGGGGATCGACGGCATCATCAACGAGGATCGTCTGGGCCTGGATGTCGTCTACATTCAGGCGAAGCGTTGGCAGGCTTCCGTAGGCCGGGCAGAAATTCAGAGCTTTGTAGGAGCTCTGGTCGGTAAGCATGCTCACAAGGGCGTTTTCATCACTACCAGTGACTTCCATAAAACGGCCATCGAGTATGCACGTGGTGTCCAGCACCGCGTAGTTCTTATCAATGGCCAGCGGCTGGCCGAACTGATGATCGAACACGGCGTCGGAGTTTCCACCGTTCGCACCATCGCTATCAAACGGGTAGACTCGGACTATTTTGAAGATTGAGGCGGCCCAGGTGGCTGTTCCTTTCCGCCCTGCCCACTGGCATCTTCTTCTGGAATATCTGCCGGTTCCGCCACGAGGGAACTTGCTTTCAAATACGTGGCCAGCGGACCTTCCTGCCACTCCAAAGTCTGCCGGTCTTGCCGGTGGATCAGCCGTTCGCCATCTCCTGCCGTATCCGGATGCTCAGCCTCCTCTGCCTCCAGGCCGAAGTAATCCAGAAACCAGTCGCCCAGGTGATGTTCGCGGATGTCGCTGTGCACCTGCACACGAATGGTCTCCCGCCGGGCAAAAACGGCCATCGGCATTTCAGGCGGCTCGACATCCAGCCGGATCAGGACTTTGAAAGCATAGGCTGCAATGCGGGCGTCCGGATGCGTCAGCTGGCGGATGAAAAACGGGCGCGAGGTGGCATCTGGATACAGCCGCGCAAAGTCCAGGCACAGGGCATGCTCCGGCGACATCTGCCACTTTGGGCCTTCCTCACCGGAACCCACGCCTTCGCGCTGCTGCCAGACGGCGCAGGCATTGGCCCAGTCCGTTTCCAGCGTCTGGGTGAAGGTGAAAGCGAGGAAGTTCGACATGTGAAAACATCCGGGCGGGCGGCCCGCATTCAAGCAGCATGATATCGCGTCTCCCGGGGAGGACGGCCGGGGCGCGGGTCTTCAAACATTCCACCCGCCGCCGCATTCGCACTGGCATTTGGCGGCATCCTGATGGAAGGCAGCACATGGCGAACACTTTCAAAAACCTCGGCATCCGTGAAGACTTGCTCCGCAGTCTGGAGGAGCTTGGCATCACCACGCCCACGCAGGTGCAGCAGCAGGCCATCCCCTTCCTGCTCCAGGACGGGCGCGATCTCGTGGCCCAGGCGCAGACCGGCACCGGCAAGACCGCTGCCTTTGGCCTGCCCCTGCTGATGAAGGTGGACCCCCGCCAGCCGCACATCCAGGGGCTGGTGGTCGCCCCTACCCGCGAGCTGGCCAAGCAGATCCACAAACAGCTCTTCCGTTTCACCAAGCATGCCGAGGCCAAAATCTTTGCCGAAGTGGTGACCGGCGGTGACAACATGGACCGCCAGATCGAGGCGCTGCGCAGGCCCACCCACCTGGTGGTGGGGACCCCGGGACGCATCATGGATCTCATCCAGCGCCGCGCGCTTTCGCTGGAACAGGTCAGTTATGTGGTGCTGGACGAGGCGGATGAAATGCTCAGCATGGGTTTCAAAAAAGAGCTGCAGGAGATCCTGAAACTCACGCCCCGCCGGCAGAGCACCTGGCTGTTTTCCGCCACCTTCCCCGAAGCCATCAACAACCTCATCAAAGGCTGCATGGCGCCGGGGCCGCACACCATCCAGGTGGACCAGAAGCATGTGGTGAACCGGGACATTGACCACCGCTACATCCTCTGCCGCCCGGAGGAAAAGACGCCCTTCATCAGCGCCTTTCTGCACCGGCAGAAACAGGGCCGCGGGCTCATTTTCTGCCGCACGAAGGCGGATGCCATCACCCTCTGCCGGGAACTGGCCGCCCAAGGCCTGCCTGTGGACGTGCTGCAGGGCGATCTCCCGCAGAAAGAGCGCGACAAGGTGATGCGCGCCTTCAAAAAAGAACGCGTGCAGTTTGTCGTCGCCACAGACGTGGCCGCACGCGGCATTGACGTGGCAGATCTCGCCTTTGTCATCCACCACCAGCTTCCCGAACAGCTGGAGTACTACACCCACCGCAGCGGACGCACCGCCCGTGCGGGCAAAAAGGGCATGTCCCTCTGCCTCGTCCACCCCAAGGAAAAATGGAAGCTGCCCAAGATGGAAACGGAGCTGCATGTGAAGTTCCGCGAGTACTTCGCCTGAGGCGGATCTTTTTGCTCGGTGCCGGTGTGTGCAACACCAGCATGGGACGTCAATGGAACGGTATCCGGCGAGGACGCCGCAAACAGCCTGCGAGACGCAGGCGCTCCAGCGCAGGCGGCTGCGGCGGCTTGTGGAGCGCACGCCTCTTGCGTGCAGCTTTTCGCATCTCGCGGAAAGCCGTCTCCTGAGCCACGCAGCCCTGTTGCAAACAGCACCACCAACCACCACGCACACCCTACCGAACCCCAACGGGGTTCCGGACCGACCTGACACCCCATAATGCCGCTACCGGCAACGCCTGAGTCCTCCACACGAAAAAAGAGACAACCTTTTTTCTCCTCCTGTCACAACGGCAGCGGGTATCCCGTCTTCACTGGTGCAAGCTTATGAAAACAGACACAGCAAACCAGACAGACAAGAAACTGAAAATCGTGGTGATCGGCGGCACCGGCCTCATCGGCAAACAAGTCGTTACCACGCTTCAATCGTTAGGCCACGAGACCATTGCCGCCTCCCCTTCCACCAGCGTCAACACCCTCACCGGGGCGGGTCTGGCGGAGGCCTTTGCCGGGACAGATGTGGTGGTGGACGTCGCGAACTCGCCTTCCTTTGAAGACGGGCCCGTGATGGCTTTCTTTGACACGGCCGGCCGCAACATTGCCCAAGCCGAACAGGCAGCCGGTGTGAAGCACCACGTGGCGCTCTCGGTCGTCGGCACCGACCGCCTCCAGGCCAGCGGTTACTTCCGCGCCAAGCTTGTGCAGGAAAAGCACATCCAGGAGTCCAGCATCCCCTACACCATTGTCCGCGCCACGCAGTTTTACGAATTCGTCAGCGCCATCGCCCATGTCTCCGCCGTGGGTGACACCCTGCGCCCTTCCACCGCCCTGTTCCAGCCCATCGCCGCCGCAGACGTAGCCGCCGCCGTGGCAGAGGCCGCGCTGGCCGCCCCCCAAAACGGCATCGTGGAAGTGGCCGGGCCGGAACGCATCACGCTCGCCTCGGCGGTGCGCGAATATGTGCGCAGCAACGGCGATGCACGCGAAGTCGTGGACGACCCCACCGCCACCTACTTCGGCACCCCGGTGGACGACAGTTCCCTCACCGCCGGCCCGGGTGCACGCCTCGGTGCCACCCGTTTCTCCGCCTGGCTGGCGCAGTCCGCCGCCACCCGCTAAGCCCGGACTCCCGTGCAACACAACCCCTGGACTCACTCAATCATGAAACGTCTCCTCAAACACACCTCCGCAGCGCTGCTGGCATTTGCCCTCACATCGGCCGCCCCTGCGGCGGATCCCTCACCCGTAGACATCTCCGTCATCTTTAAAAAGGCGCACCCGGAAGCAGCTGACAAAGAAGTGGTGGTGAAGCGCATCGAACTCCAGCCCGGTGCCTCCGCGCCGCCGCACATGCACCCCGGCATGATCACCGGTTATGTCGTCTCCGGCAGTCTGGAGTTTCAACTGAAGGGCGAGCCGGTGCAAAAGCTCAAAGCCGGTGACACCTTCTTCGAGCCACCGGGGAGCCACCATATCCTGGCGAAAAATCCGGACCCGTCTGCCAAGACTCTGATCATCGCCTTTGTGATCAATCCGAAAGGTGCCCCGCTCTCCGTGCCGCTGCGTGGTGAAACGGGCAAAGGACACTGACTCCTCATGCACTGGAGAAAGGAGGGCGGCCGCAGTGGATGCAGCCGCCTTTCTTTTTTGCTGGCCCTGCGCCGCCTGCGCTTTTCATTTCAGCATCTGCCGGAACGGGCCGCACGTTCCTACGACGCATCCCTCTTTCCCACCTCAAACCACCATGCCCCTCCCCTACCCCACTCTGATCCCCGGACTCCGCAGCCCATCCGACCAGGTCAGCGGCCTCGTCTATTTTGGCCGCATGCTGGACAAAATCCGCCTGGCCGCCGCAGGCACCCTGCCGGAAGACTGGCAGCCCATGCGCGGTGAAGCGGTGAAAAACAGCTTTGACTGGCGCTGCTGCATCTTCCTCCACCTCAACTACGCAGCCCTGGAGGCCGAGACCGTGAACAGCGGCAAGACGGATGAGGAGTTGCTGGAGTGGGCTTACGCCAACGGCTACCGCCCGACGGCTGAAGAGATCGAGGTCTGGAACGGTTTCATGCTGAAGCGCGGCTGGCGCGATGCAGGAACCCAGCGCCTGAACGAACGTCTGGAGGAGATCGGCCTGCCGCCCGGGACAGTGCAGACCATGTTTGAGTTCATCGACCTCGACGAAGGCCGCATCAAGCTTTGACGCACCGTTCCGCAAGGCAGTGACCTGGGTTGCCGCGTCTGGCGGCAATCCAACGCTGGAAAAAAGATTGCCAAGGGAAAGCGGCATTTTTAAACTTCTCCGCCTATGAAGCCGTCCACCTCTACCCGGGACCACATCCTGCGCCGTGTTTACCAGATGGCGGCCGGCCGTCGCGACGGGAAATATTGGGACGAAGCCTGGGAGCACATCAAAGACCATATCAGCGAAGCTGCCGGCCGGGACAAACCCACCCACTCGGTCTTCGTCAGCCGCTATCGCACCAGGGACGGCGTGGCAGAACTCATCATGCAGGCCGCCAGCAAGCCTTCCGACACCGAGTCTTCTTTTCTCACCGGCCCGGGCGGCACCGCCACCGGCGCGCCCTGCCTCATCATCCGCCGCTGGTTTAACATGACCATCGGCACCTGCAACGGCAGCGAAATCGACACCCTGTGGGTCATTGCGGATTCGGATGGCAAACTGGTCTCCGCCTTCCCGCGCGCCCATCCACGGCGCGGCTGACCAAACGGAAGCCGCCGACCTGGCTCAGATCAGGCCTCCGGTTTCTTTTCCGGCGGAGCAGCAGGCGCATCACCGGCCTGGCTGCCCGAGTTCGCGTCCGCCGCAAGGGACCCTTTGCCCCCTGCTTTCTTCGGCAGGACCGCAGGCTTCGGCTTGCTGGATTGCGGGATGAAACCGCCTCCGCTCCATGACTGGGAAGAGCTGGTTTTCGCGTAAGGGCGCGGGGGCCGGTTGT
>DASWXG010000717.1:0-3103 GCA_036405615.1 Prosthecobacter sp.
GGATCGAGGACGTGAAGACCACCCAGAGTTTTCCCAAGGACGCCGAGCTGAGCAGCCACACCATTGTCATTGATACCACGGAGCGCATGGCGGCTGTCTACACCTCGGATGAGAAACTTCTGGCAGCATTTCCGATCACGCCGGGAAAACCGCAGTTCATTCCCGTGGGCACATGGAGCGTGAAGACCATGATCACCACGCCTAACTTCAGGTATGACAAGCAGTTCCTGGAAGAAGGCGTGCGCGGCAAGGAAGCCTACCAGATCCCGCCCGGACCTAACAGCCCCGTTGGCATTCTCTGGTGCGGCCTCAGCAAATCGGGCATCGGCCTTCACGGCACGGCCAATCCCCGGACCATCGGGAGGAGCCAGAGCGCGGGGTGTGTGCGCCTGGCCAACTGGGATGTGATCCGCCTGCCTCAGCTCATCCGCCCGGATTCACGGGTCATTGTGCGCTGAGGCTAAGCTGAAAACAGGGGGTTAAGGCTTCTTTTGAGCAAACAGCCAGTCCCAGAATTCGGGATTGTCATAGGTTTGTGTCCACGAGTCATGGGCCACTCCGGGGTAGAGGGTGAGTTTGGCTTTGCTGCCCGCTTTTTTGAGGGCGTCGTAGATCTTTTTGGAGAAGTCCACGGAGACGGCGGGATCCTTGTCACCATGAAAGATCCAGCACGGAAGGTCCTTGATGCGGTCCGCCATGACAAAACCGACACCGGCTCCGCCGCAAATGGGGGCGATGGCTGCATACGTGTCCGGATAGGCGAGGGCGGTGTCCCAGGTGCCAAAGCCGCCCATGCTGATGCCTGTAAGATAAAGGCGCGAGGTGTCCACACGGTAGCTGCGCACGATTTCATCCGTCAGCGCTTTGACCCCATGCTCATTCCAGATATTTTTGAGAGGCACCTGCGGGCAGACTACGATGGCTTCGAATTTTTTGCCTGCGGCGATGAGCTTGGGCGGACCGTGTTTTTTCAGGAGTTCCAGGTTGTTTCCCCGCTCACCTGCGCCGTGGAGAAAGACCAGCAGCGGCCATTTTTTGGAGCTGTCGGCTTCATAACCATCCGGCAATGAGAGGAGGTACTTATAGCCGACCTTGAGAGAGACGGTGCCCTCAAAGGACTGAGGCGTCAGTTCGGCATTGGAAACGGCGGGCAGGGAGGCCAGCGCCATCAAGGCGAGAGTAAGGAAAGGGCGGAACATGAAGGGGTGAGTGGAAAGCTTGGGCTGACGGGGCCGGTCGCATTTGGCACCCGTCTGAGTACGCTACACCATCAGCATTCTGCTCATAAAGCACTCATCTTGTCCGCAGAGAAAATCCTCTGCGGACACAGCCTCCTTGTCAGAGGGGGGAACGATGAGGTGCCGCCTAGCAGACTCTCATCGCCCTGCGTTCGCCAGATGGTCCTTTTCGCTGTTGATGCGGAGGTCCTCCATGGCAGCCAGGATTAGATCACGATCCATTTCATGGACCTCGAATTTCTGGCCGATCTTGGGAACGAGCGTGACCGTGAGCTCGCCGCCCAGGTGTTCGCGGAATTCTTCCAGGCCTTCCAGGATGGCGGGTTCACCGGTCCTTCCTGGAGTCAGGAGATCGGGATGGTAGGTCTCGAAACCGATCTGTTCGATCAGGCCCACCACACGTTTGGCGGTCACGGCATCAAGGATGCCTTTTTTGACGGAGTAAACCAGATCCACTGCCATGCCGATGGCGACGGCTTCCCCATGGCTGACTTGGAAATGGGTGATCTGCTCCAGCTTGTGTGCGGCCCAGTGGCCAAAGTCCAGCGGACGGGCACTGCCAAGCTCAAAGGGGTCGCCACCGGTGGCAATGTGTTCCACATGCAGTTCGGCACTGCGCTGCACCACCCGTTCCAGCGCAGGCTGTTCCAGACGGGCCAGCGCCGGGGCCATACGTTCGATCTCTTCAAAGAATGCCCGGTCACGAATGAGGGAAACCTTGATGGCCTCGATGATGCCGTTGCGGCGTTCGCGCTCGGGGAGGGACTCCAGGAAGGCGTGGTCATTTACCACGGCAAAGGGAACGGCAAAGCTGCCGACCCAGTTCTTTTTGCCGAAGAAATTGACGCCGTTTTTGACGCCCACCCCGCCGTCGCCCTGGCTGAGCGTGGTGGTGGGGAAGCGCACATGGCGGATGCCCCGGTGAGCGGTAGAGGCGGCGAAACAGACGAGGTCCAGAGCCGCGCCGCCGCCAATGACAAAGACGTAACTGTGGCGGTCCAGGCAGGCATCGTTGATGGCCTGCCAGCATTGCTGGACGAGAAAAAAATCATTCTTGCAGGGCTCGCCGCCGGGAAGGATGACGGGCTCCGCTGCGAGGTCCAGCACCTCCGCGTGGGCGCGGGCATAAGTGCGGATGCTGTCGAGCAACTGGGGATTGGCGGTCGCCACGTGGTCATCCACAAACACGAGGACTTTCGGTACCTTGTTGGGATGGTCCAGAAGGAGAAGATCGCGGATGGTGGTGTTTGCCGCAGCAAACACATCGCGGGTGAAAAGGATGCGATGGGCGTATTCGAGCCTGATTTTCTTCTCCAGCATTGGGGTGGTTTGTCTCTGTATTCCTTACGCCGGGGGAGGCAAAAGGGAAAGACAGAACGGGCGTTTTCCGCCCTTTCATGCAGCTAACCTGTTCAGAACTGGAGGCTTAGGTGGCCGCGATCCAGCGCTGCCAAAGCCGCAGAACAGGCGCCATTAGGGCAAAGATGCAGGCAAGTTTGAGAGAAACTTGCATGACGGCGAGCGCGTCCACCACCGCGATGCCCGCCAGCAGGGTGCCCACTGCCCGTCCAATGGCCGGGCCACCTTGTTTCATCCATCGGATGGCCAGAAAGACAGTGCCGAAAAAAGCCAGAATAAGGACTCCTGGAAGCAGAGGGGAAAGGTCGCCTAAAATGGAGATGAGCTTCCAGTTGCCATGCCGCAACCAGAAGACGGTGGCCAGCAGGCCAGGGGAACACAGCAGAGTTTTGGCAAAGAGGGAATGCAGCGGTGAAACACTTCCCTTTTTAGATTCCAGCCGGGCGACCATGGTGAGGCCCACGATGTAGGCTCCCAAAGCCAAAGCTGCCAGCCAGACGCCCTCT
>DASWXG010000718.1:0-4872 GCA_036405615.1 Prosthecobacter sp.
CACGCCCCGCTCCGCAGCCGAAACCCCAGGCGGCGGCACGGCCAGCTCCCGCAGCCAAACCTCAGGCCGCGCAGTCCAAACAAGCAGCCATGGCTGCCAGGGCCGCCGCTGAGAGGAAGAAGAACAAAGACTGAAGCCACCTTCAGTCCGGCCTAACAAAAAGGCATGTCCTGGATGCAGGACATGCCTTTTTTCTGTGACCGGACTTTGAAATGCAGCTTACTCGTAAACCAGCTGGGCTGTCACAGACGCGTCGCTGTTGCTGCTGCAGCGCAACCAGTAGGCACCGTAAGCCGCAGGAAACACATGCTTCACAGGCGCGTCAGGGCTGACGTCAAACTCTTCATACTTCACCCACAGACCGGTTCCCGTGAGGTCGCCCTCCACACAGATTTTCACCGCCTTGTCACTGCTCAAGGAAAGCTCTTTGCGGTCATAACCCGTGAAAAGATAAGGATCGCTGGTCAAACCCGCTTTTACCTGCGTCTTGTTCCAAGGGCCGCCCTTGCCACGCGGTTTACCAAACTTCCACAGATCATCCACAGCGCCGACCCACAGCGCCGGTTTGCCCTCACCTGCACGCACAATGTGCTCGCCCTGGGCATCATCCCTCACGCCGCTCATCACCAGCAGGCCACGAAAACTGGCGTAGTCCTGGATGCGCCGGTTATGCGTAGTCACGGGACGCACTTTGGCAAAACCTCCCGCGTTTTCCGCAGGCAGCTCGAAGAAGGTTCCGCCCGCATTGAACAGATCCCGCTCGGTGCAGACCTCACGGCACACACGCTCCAGCCCCAACGGCGAAGGCTGGTCGAATGCAGCTTCTCCACGGGGTAGCCGCCAGCGGCCCTTTTCATCTTCGTAAACAATGGAGGCGTCATCATAAGCCAGCACTCCTGCCGGGATGGCGGCGTTCTCGGAGGTCCACTCCAGCCCCTTGACATCCTTCACTTCGGCAAGATCAAAAGCGCTGCCCATGTCATACAACGTAGCAGGCTGGCCGGGGGCGGCGGCAATGAAACGCAGGGTCTTCAACTGTGCACCACGGGCATGCAGCAGGCCGCCGGTGATGTTTTTCTCGCCAGGTCGGGCGAGGCCGTCAAACATTGCATCCGCGTCCAAAGAACGCTGGTCTTCACCGCGATAGTGGAAAAACGCAGTCACGCCGCTAGCGGCTTTCTCCGCCTTCAGGCGCAGCCACACCCCCTTGTATTCAGGCGCAAAGCTCACCCACAGCGCACCGCTTCCATCCGGTGCCAGTTTGCAGACTTCCTTCCAGCGGCCATCGCCCTGAAGATCCACTTCCAGAGCAAAGGATGCACCGCTGCCCGGTGCCGTCACCAGTTGCAGGGAGCGATGGGCGTATCCCGCAAAGAGATACGGCTCGCTGACCTCGCCTTCCTTCACGTCATCCTGGAGCCAGACGGCTCCGCGGCCGATGACCGGGCCGTTTTGATCCAGCTGGCCGGGGGTTGTGAACCAGAGGTTCGACTGCGACTGGCCGGGACCTGCCAGCTTGCCCTTGGCTTTGCGAACATTGAGAAACTCTTTGTTAGCCGAATCATCACAGCCAAACACCACCCGGTCTCCCCAGCGAGCAAAGTCGCCGATGACCTTCAGGTAGTTGCTGCGCGGTGCAATGCCCGCACTGGCGGTGGGCGAGAAGTTTTTGGGAAAACGCCAGAAAGCCCCGTGCATGGTCATGAGAAGGTCTTCTTCGCCAATCTCGCGGATGCGCGGCCACTCGGTGTTCCAGCCGTGCGCACCATCGTAGCTGTGGCTGGACTTGGGCAGGCGATAGGCGTGCCAGGCCGCAGCACCGCCCTCTGCATCCGGGGCCAGGCACATGAGAATGAGCGAGCGGTGATCCCAGCCCACGCTCCAGACCGGGTCTTTGGCCGGGCTGCTGCTGCCCTGGATGCCTCCAGGGCCGGTGACTTCCGTAAACTGGTTCCTGCGCACCAGCTTCCAGTCTTCGCCTGGGGCCGTCCACTCGCCCAGCGCTCCGCTGGGGGTGGAGGGGTCTGTCACCACACGTTTGTCGCGGTCTCCATTGTTGGCGTAGATCACCCGCCCATGGCCGGTGTAAAGGCCTTTGCCGTGATAACCCGGCAGATTGGACTCCACTGCCGCCGGACGGGTTTCTTTGGAAAAGCCTTCTTTCGGCTTGTTGCCGTCCTTGATCAGCCCAGTCACCTCCAGCGTGCGGAGATCCACCTCATACAAACCTTCCTCCATGGTGGCATAGTAGGCCTTGTTTTCCGGGTCGTGCAGATGGGCAGCATTTCCGGTCAGGCGCCCCGGCATGTTTTCTGGCGGGATCACCCGCACCTTGCCCTGCGCATCAATGACATACGGTCCGATGAGCAACTGCTGGGTTCCTTTGTGGATCATCCGGTTGGCGGGGGTGCCTCCCACGCTCTCGGGACGGATGACCTGGTTCAATTCCGGAGTGACTTCATACAGCTTATCGCTGGAACCAAAGGGCAGGTGCGGCCCATAGGTGATGACCCACAACCGGCCTGCCCACGGCACCACAGCGCCCGTGCCGCACTCGCCTTCGTCATTGAACATGGCCAGATGCGGATAAATGCCGCTGATCTGGCGCGGTTCTGTCTTCTGCTGGGCAAACGCAGAAACCGCTGGCAGGGCGGAAAGGGCGGCAAGAGCCACCAGCCGGGGGAGAGCGAGGGTCGGTATCTTCATGTTGGTGGAGAGTTCAGCACACACCACCACCGGCTGACAAGGAGCGAGGCTTACACCTGGATGAAATCGCTTATAACAAACCGCCGTCCTCATCCTGCTTGCGCAGAGCATGACTCCACTCTCCAATGCAGGCTTTCCAACCGCCACCGCATGATCCCGTTCCGTCCTTTGTTTCCGCTTTTCCTGGCCGCCGCCTGCGGTCTGTCCCAGGCCCCGGCGACAGCCGCCTCCCCCGCCCCGGCCAAGGCCGCAGCGGTTGCCGAGCTTCCGCTGGTGCCTGCACAGGAATGCCGTCCACGCGCCGGCCTGCCCAACTTCCTGGCCAAGGTCGCCAAGCCCGGCGCAGAAGTCCGCATCGGATATCTGGGCGGCAGCATCACCGCGCAGAACGGCTGGCGGCCCAAGACCCTGGCGCATTTTCAGAAGACCTGGCCCCAGGCCAAGATCAGCGAGATCAATGCCGCCATCGGTGGCACAGGTTCGGATCTCGGCGTCTTTCGTCTGAAACAGGATGTCCTGGATCACAAACCGGACCTGCTGTTTGTGGAATTTGCCGTGAATGACGGCGGCGCTTCACCGGAACAAATCTGGCAATGCATGGAAGGCATTGTCCGCCAGACCTGGAAGACACTGCCGGAGTGCGACATCTGCTTTGTTTACACGCTGACCGAGGGGCTCGCCCCCGCTTTGATGGAGGGCAAGTTCCAGCGCTCCGCCAGCGCCATGGAAAAGATCGCCGACCACTATGGCATCCCCACCATTCACATGGGCCTGGAAGTGGCCCGCCTGGCCAAGGAAGGCAAACTGCTGTGGAAGGCCAAGCTGCCAAAGACCGATGAGGAAAAGAAGGCTGTGGGAGACAAGTTTGTCTTCGCCCCGGACAGTGTGCATCCGCATGTGGAAACCGGCCATGAACTTTATCTGGAGGCCATCTTGCGCTCCCTGCCTGCCATTGAAGCAGTTTCCAAAACCCCGGGTGCCCATGAACTGAAAGCACCGTTCATCGCCACGAATTATGAGAAGGCGCAGCTGCTCCCCATTTCCAAAGCCACGCTGTCTTCCGGCTTCACCGCACTGGATGCAAAAACGGATGAGTTCGGCAAGCGCTGGGCCAACCGCATGACGTCCCTTCACAAAGGCTCACGCCCGGGCGAGACCATCACTTTCAAGTTCAAAGGCACCCGCTGCGCCCTCTATGACATCATCGGCCCGGACTGTGGCCAGGTGACGGTGACCCTCGACGACCAGCCTTCCAAAACGATGCCGCGTTTTGACGCTCATTGCACCTATCACCGCCTGGCCAACCTGGTGGTTGGCAGCGGCCTGGAGGACAAGGAGCACACCGTCAAAATCGAGATCCATCCCGACCAGCCGGACAAGGCCGCCATCCTGGCCAAGAATAACAACAAGATCGACAAGCCGGAGCGTTTCGACGGCACTGCCTTCTACCCGGGGGCCATTCTCCTGGTTGGGGAGCTTGTGCCTTGAATTTGAGGCATCTCATTCATAGCGAGTCTCTGCCTTCCCCCTTCTCCGCTCTGCCTATCCACCCGCATGGCTCTTCCCACCGTCCGCTTCAAACACGCCCGCTTTTCCGCCCGTTTTCCGGAAGGCTACCGCTACTCGCGCTCGCACTACTGGATGGCCCCGGTGGAAGGCGAACCCGGTCTGTGGCGCATCGGTTTCACCAAGTTTGCCACGCGCATGCTGGGCGAACTGGTGGACTGCGAATGGCCCACCGCCGAGGGCGCGGAGGTGCAGCCCGGCCAGAACATCGGCTGGGTGGAGGGCTTCAAGGCTGCCTCCGATGTCTATTCTGTGATGACGGGCCGCTTTGCGGGCGGCAACCCTTATTTGAAGCAGGACGCCTGCGTCGTGCGCACAGACCCCTATGAAGTCGGCTGGCTCTATGCCGTGCGCGGCGAGCCGGAAGCGGACAACCTGGATGTCCACGGCTACATCGAGTATCTTTCGGGCATCATCCACCGCATGGCCGAAGAAGGCCATGGTGAAGAAGGTGCGCCCGAGGAGTAAGACCGGCTTGCAAGGGCTGCATCAACCCTAAACAAGCCTGCCTTCATGCAGGCGCAGCGTGCGGCCCATGCGGTCTGCTTGCGCAGGATGGTGAGTCACCATCACCAGGCTGGTTCCTGTGGTCTTTTGCAG
>DASWXG010000719.1:0-3747 GCA_036405615.1 Prosthecobacter sp.
CCTCCCCTGTCGCGAAAGCACTCCTGGACCGGGTGATGATCCGGGATCTCCGCCATGCTCTGGAGAATGACCGGGGGGTCACACCGCTCATCGCCTGCGCCGCTCGTGGGGATGTGGAAGGGGCGGTGGAACTGCTGCGCACCGGGGCCAAGGCCAGCTACTGCACCACACGGTATAAACGCTATCCCATCAACTTTGCCGCCACCCAGGGTTACCTGTTTCTCATGCGCATCATCCTGGGGCGGCAGCCGGATTCAGAACCGCGAGTGCTGGTGACGGTGGATTTGAGCCACCAGAGGGCCTGGGTGACCCATGAAGGCCAGATCATTGATTCCTGCCCGGTCTCCACGGGCCGCGAAGGGTATTCCACCCCTGCGGGCCGTTATGTCATCACGGACAAGCACCGTTCCTGGACCTCCACGCTGTACCACGTTTCCATGCCCTATTTCATGCGCCTGAATTGCAGCGCCATCGGCCTGCACAGCGGCAATGTCACCGGGCGTCCGGCCTCCCACGGCTGCATCCGCCTGCCGTATGAAAAGGCCAAAAAGTTCTTCAGCCTCGTCCGTGTGGGGGATGAGGTGCAGATCGTCCACTGAGGGAAAGCAGGGCGGCCTTAGCGGACCTGCCGGGCCAGTTCGGCGGCCAGGGCCTTGGGGTCCGAGACGGGGCCGGAGGCTTGCAACTCCACCGGCGGCTCCGACAGATTGGCTTCGTTAAAGACACGCACGGCCATGGTCAGGCTGCCGTCTGTCACCCAGGTGTGGGCACCCACGGGTGTCTGGCAGCCAGCGCCGAGCAGGCGCAAAAACTCACGCTCCACTGTGACACGGGCTTCCGTTTCAGCATCGTTCAGCGCACGCACGGCCTGGATGGTGCGCTCATCCCCTGCGCGGCATTCGATGGCGATGGCCCCCTGGCCGGCGGCGGGCAGAAAGACTTTGGAATCCAGTGTCAGGGCGTGGATGCCATGGCCTTCGATTTCGATTTTGCCGTCCTTCATCAGCCCGAGACGGATCAAACCGGCGGCGGCGAGGAGCACGGCGTCCAGGGGCTGCTCTCCCAGCACTTTTTTCACGCGGGTGGGCACGTTGCCGCGAATCTCCACGATCTCGACGTCCGGCCGCAGCCACTTCAGCTGGGCGGCCCGGCGCACACTGCTGGTACCCACCCGGGCACCCCGGGGCAGGGTTTCGATGGTGCAGGCATCCTTGGTGATGAGCACATCTTCAATCGCCGCCCGGGGCAGAACTGCCGCGACGACAAAGCCGGGGGCCAGATCCGAAGGCATGTCCTTCAAACTGTGTACGGCGGCATCGATTTCGCCTTTTTCCAGGGCCAGCTCCAACTCCTTGATGAAGATGCCCTTGTCCACCTGGGCCACGCTGTTGAACTCGGAAAAACGCAGATCCTGGCGCTTGTCCCCGCTGGTCTGGATGATCTGGCGCACCACTTCCACCTGGGGGTGGGCGGCGTTCAGCAACTCCGTGACCATGCGTGTCTGGGTAAGGGCCAGTTCGCTGCCGCGGGTGCCAAGGGTAAGGGTGGAGGGGGACATGGATCTGAAAAGGGACGGGGCGGGCCGGTTGGATGCCTGCCGGTACCGCCCCATGTTGGCCTGCTGGCGGCCAGGTGCAAAGGAATGATGTTTTGACAGGCACAATCCGCCTTTTCATCGTCTGCCAATGATTGTCCCTGAATTTTGGGCGGAAGGCCGGGTCCGAGCACGTGTGGATGACCACCAGGTCACGGTGCGGCGCTTTGGCTGGTCAGACGTCAGCCAGGAGGAAGCCCAGGCGCATGCCGACAGCCGGGCCCACGAGGCATTACGCCAGATAGCGGCCGGCGAGATGGTGGACAAATACGAGTCCAAAGCGGCTTACAACGGAGCGGACGGGGTGCCGATCCGGGAGGAAATCCTGGCCCGGCATGGCGAGGCGGTCATCACCCGGAACCTCTATGGAGCCCGCTGCCTGAACACGCCGGATGTGCTGTTTGCGGATGTGGACACCAGCCGCACGGTGCCCATGCGGGTGAGCTGCACGGTTTACATTGCCCTGCTCGTGCTGGGGGCGGTGGTTGGAATCGCGCAGGGAAATGTGGGTGTGGCGGTGGTCGGGATGATCCTCGCACTGGCGGTCGGCTCACCGCTGGCGCTGGCCATCTTCCGCATGCAGGAAAAGAAAAGCGGCGGCCCCAGGGAACGGGCTCTGGCCAAAATCCACCGGTTTTCCCAGGCGCATCCGGACTGGCATCTGCGGGTTTATGAAACACCGGCCGGGTTCCGGGTCCTGGTGATGCACCGCACGTTTGCAGCAGACGACCCGGCGGTGCATGACCTGTTCGACGCGGTCGAGGCGGACCCGATCTATGTGCGCATGTGCCACCACCAGCGCTGTTTCCGCGCCCGGCTCAGTCCCAAACCCTGGCGCATCGGCATCCGCGAGCACATCCGGCCCCGGCCTGGTTACTGGCCGGTGAAACCGGAGTATCTGCCAGCGCGCAGCCGCTGGATCGCCGACTATGAGGAGAAGGCGAAAAACTATGCCGCCTGCCGCTATCTGGAAAGCCTGGGCAGCCAGGAAGTCCACCCCGCAGCGGCGGCCATGCAAATCATCCACGACGAGCTTTGCCAGGCGCATACGGGCCTGCCCATGGCGTAGCTTTTCCCCGTTTTCCCATGCCTCCCCGCTATCAGGAGTGGTTGACCTACCTGTTTGATCACGAAATCGTCCCGGGCCTTCCGGAATGGTATTGGGAACAAGATGCCCCTGTTTTTGAAGCCGCGTCTGCTGAGATGGCGGAGCTGTGGATAACGATGATGAAGAATGCCGGAAGGGATCTGCAGGCCTATTCCGATGCGCAAGTGGGGCAGGGGCTGTGGTATCTGTTTTCGAATGCCTGTTCCGATCACAGTTTTCAGGTCGCTTCTGAGGATCTGCCTGTGGAAAAAGTGGTGGAAGTGTATGACAGCCTTCGCTGGCTCTACACGGGCCTGTTCAGCCGGCGGTGTCTGCCCGTGCTGGGCCATCTGTGTGAAGAGGGCTCCCCGCTCAATGGGATTTGTTACATGCTCTGGGACGTGTCGCCGCTGGGCTGGCCACCGGAAAATGACCGGACACCCGCTTTAGTAACGGCGTTGTTCGGCGTGCTGGAGCATGCACTGGACCTGCCTCACCGGGCCTGTGCGGAGAGTGCGCTGCATGGTCTGGGGGAACTTCAGTGCCGTTACCCTGAGCGCGTGGAGATCGTCATCCGGCCGAGGCTGCCCAGGCTGGCCCAGGATAGGGCCCTCCACTCGTATGCCCTGGGCGCGCTGGAAGGCGGCATACTATGAAAACCCGTACGCGGCGTCCTAGCGCAGGCCCATCTGGGCAAAGATCTCCTTTTGCAGCTTGAGATACTTTTCCGCGTAGTAGCTGCTGAAGGTGGCAAGCTGTTCGCCATCCGTACGGGAGACGGAGAGCCAGGTGCCTTGCAGGTCTGGCCGGTTGTGTTCCGCCGCAATCTGCGCCCCGACGGCGTGGGCCCAGGAGCTGATGGCTAGCACGGCGATGCCATGGCGCTGCCAGCCGCGGGCTGCATTGATGTCAGCCAGCGCCTCCTGGATTTCATTCAGGCTGCGGCTGCTCAGGGCCAGCCGGGTGCGGGCTTCGGCCAGGAGCACCCGGGCCATGGGGGAGTCCCGCATTTTGTAAATGGCATGGGCCATGTATTCCACCCCCTGCTGGCGCTCTTTGGGATCCT
>DASWXG010000720.1:0-4267 GCA_036405615.1 Prosthecobacter sp.
CATCGAGATCAAGGAAGGCAAGCTGCGTGATGTGATCTCCAATGGCATGATGTGCAGCGGCAAAGAGATCGGCCTCGGTGAAGACACCGGAGGGTTGCTGATCCTGGACCCGTCTCTTCCCACCGGCAAACCTCTCAAGGAACTCATCGCTTCGGACACGGTGTTTGATCTGGAGATCACCCCCAACCGTTCGGACCTCCTCAGCCATCTGGGTCTGGCCCGCGAACTTGCCGCACTGACCGGTCTGCCGCTCAAAGGTGCCCGTGACCACACCGCCAGCAGCACCCAGGCCCGTGCCGCAGAAACGGCCGAGGTCGCTCTGCAAGCCGAAGACGGCTGCCCTTACTACACCGCCCGCGTGATCAAGGGCATCAAGGTCGGCCCGAGTCCGGACTGGCTGAAGGCACGCCTGGAGAGCATCGGCCTGCGCCCGATCAACAACATCGTGGACATCACCAACTATGTGCTCATGGAAATGGGCCAGCCGCTCCACGCCTTTGATCTGGACAAGCTGCAGGGGGGCATCGTTGTGCGCCGCGCTGCCGAAGGGGAAAAAATCCTGGCCCTGGACGGCACCGAAAAGAGCCTGGTTCCAGAAGATCTGGTCATCGCCGACAGCACCCGTCCGGTGGCCATCGCAGGTGTCATGGGCGGCGAGGAAACCGGTGTCACAGACGGCACGGTGAACATGCTGCTGGAAAGTGCCTACTTCACCCCGTCCGGCATCCGCCGCACTTCCCGCCGCGTGGGCATCCACTCGGACTCCAGCTATCGCTTTGAACGTGGCAGCGATCCCCACCAGGTCCAGGGAGCCTCTGATCTTGCCGTGAAACTCATCCTCGAAATCGCCGGAGGCGAAGCGGAGAACGTCATCCGCGCCGCAGGAAGCGCACCGGTGCTGGTCAACGACGTGACGCTGGATGAAAAACGCGCGCACCGCCTGCTCGGCATGCCCGACCTGAAAAGGGAGGAAGCTCACGGCATCCTTACCAAGCTCGGGCTTAACCAAAAGGGTGGCAACGAAGAGCAGACCGTCTGGTCCATCCCCAGCTACCGTCTGGACCTCGTCCGCAGCGTGGACCTCGTGGAGGAAGTGGCCCGCGTAGTCGGCCTGGAGCGCGTGCCGTCCCGCTCTGTCGCCGTCATGGCATCCGGTGACGCCACCGACCGCCAGTATGATCACGTGATGCAGCTCCGTCAGGCCCTGGCCGGACGCGGATTCAACGAAGCCCAGACGCTGCGCCTCGTCTCCACTGCCCAGATCCAGGACAGCCTCGGCAATGCCAATCCGGCAGCCGTCAGCGTGGCCCTCAAAAACCCCCTGAGCGAAGACCTGACCACCCTGCGCCCCAGCCTCATTCCCGGCCTGCTGGCCACTGCGGAACTGAACATCCGCCAAGGTGCCCAACGGCTGCGCTTCTTTGAGGCGGGCCGCGTGTTTCTGAAACTGCCCAACGGCCAGACCCGCGAAGAAGACCGCCTGGCCATCCTGCTCAGCGGACCGGTGTCCGCCAGTTCCTGGCATGGCCGCGATCCCCAGGCCGCAGACATCTTTGACCTGCGCGGCCTCGTGGAAGCGCTGCCTGGCGTCTCCTCGCTGGACGTCAAGCCGCTGGCAGACAATGGCACCTTCCTCCTTCATCACGAACTGAAGGCCGGAAACCGTGTGCTCGGCTGGATCGCCCAGGTTCACCCGGCCCGCGCGCGCAAGCTGGATGCCCGCCACCCCGTGTATGTGGTGGAACTCCTTCTCAGCGCTCTGCGCCAGGGCAGCAGCGGCCCGGCCAAGTTTGAAGACCTGCCCCGCTTCCCCGCCGTCACCCGTGATGTGGCCTTTGAGCTGCCGGCCAACCTCGCCAACACGAAGGTCAGTGCCTTCTTTAGCGGTGTGAAAGAGCCCTTATTCGTCAAAGCGGATCTCTTTGACGTCTTCACAGATCCTACCGGTTCCAAGCTTCCGTCTGACCGCAAATCCGTCGCCTGGACGCTGACCTATCGCGCCGCAGACAAGACGCTGGAAACCGCCGAGGTGGACGCCGTGCATGCACGCATCCTCGCCGCTCTGGAAAAGGCGCTGCCAGCCACCATCCGCCGCTGAACGAGCAGCTGCGCCCAGCGACCGCAGTTTGATCACACAGCCGTCTTCCTAACCGGAGACGGCTGTTTCCTTTTCACAGGATCTGCCGCTGGCCAATCATGGCTGGGATGCCGTGGTGGCCCAGCCGATTTCCAGCAGTTGCGGCCGGTGATCCGAACCGACATCCGGGCCAATGTCGCGCCGGGCAATGTTCAGCGGTGGCGTACATAAAGCGTGATCAATCGGAATAGCGAACAACGAGCGCGCTCTCCAGGTGGGACGCCATGCGCCCTGGGGGCAGCGGAAGTCCAGTGAGTTCCCTTCCTTGAGCTTGCGCATGCCGTAGGACCAGGGCGTGGCGTTCAGGTCGCCCATCACCAGCACCGGCACATTGGCCAGCCTGACCAGCCGGCCCACGGCCTCCATCTGGTTGTCACGGCTGCGCGCCCAGGAAGCCCCCATGGGGGGAACGGGGTGGGTTCCCACGAGCATCAGTTCCCGGCCTTCATGCATCAACTTGGCCTGGATGGAGGGCGTGCCTGAGTCCTCTGGGTGGAAAAGGCGAGATTCCGTCAATGGCACACGGCTCAACAAGGCGACGCCGAAAGCACCGGCATCCAGTTCCATAATATGATGGGGGTAGCTGCCCTTCAAGCCGTCCACCGTTGCTGCCCAAGAAGCGTCCACCTCCATCAGGAACAGCACATCTGCATCGGCACTCTTCACATACTCCAGCACCGCATTTTTATCCGGATTGGACGCCAGTACGTTGAGGCTCACCACCCGCAGGCGGCGCCCCTCCGTTCTGGCAAAATCAGCCTTGCCGCGGGTGAGATAAATCAGGCTCCCGTTCAGAAGCAGCGTAAGGGCGGCCAAAGTGACAAGGATCACCGGCCGGCGCTGCCACAGCAGCCAGAGCAAAGCCACGAACGCAGCGGCAAAACTCTGCCAGCGAAAGTGGCTTAGAAGATCCAGTATCCAATGCCACCTTCCTAAAAGGCCCAGCCAACTGGCCCCGAGGACGAGGAAAAGCATGCTGTCGATGAAACCCTGAAAGCGAAAGCCTCCGGTCAGAAAAGGGCGGGGTGAAGCCATTGGGCCCACCCTAGCGGGACGAGGACGGTAGAAAACACATTTCGCAAATCCCCCGGTCCGAAATCCTGCGTACACGCCAGACTCCGGCCGACTTGATCCTTGCGGGCTGCCCGGAGTCAGGTAAAAAGAAGAGACATGGTTCGACTCACAGTTCTGGGCAGCGGCAGCTCGGGCAACTGCGCCCTGGTGTCCACAGGACGCACCACGTTGCTGATTGATGCAGGCCTCAGCGCCAAGCAAATCTGCGTACGGCTGGAAGCGGCCGGATGCAGCCTGGACCAGCTGGACGGCATCCTGTTGACCCACGAGCACCAGGACCATACCAACGGGCTGGAGGTCCTGAGCAGCAAACGAACCCTGCCGCTCTATGCTACCGCCCTGACCCAGGAAACCCTGGCTGGCAGCCTGAAATTCCGCAAAGCCCCCTCCTGGAGGCTCATGCACACAGGCAGCGCCTTCGATTTCCAGGACCTGCGCATTGAGTGCTTTCCAGTTCCTCATGATGCGGTGGATCCGGTGGGGTTTGTCATCGCCGATGAAGAGTCCCGTCTCGGAGTGCTCAGCGACGTGGGTTTTGTCACCAACCTCATCAAGGACCGCCTGAAGGCGGCAGACAGCCTCTTTGTCGAAGCCAACTATGACACCCAGCTTCTGGAGGCTGACACCAAACGTCCCTGGGCCACCAAGCAGCGCATCAGCTCCCGGCACGGACATCTTTCCAATGACCAGGCGGCCGAACTGGTCGAAAGCGTGGCCCATCCGGGGCTTAACCACGTGGTGCTCGGCCATCTGAGTGACGACTGCAACTGCCCGGACCGTGCGGCCCGGCGCATCCAGGAATCCCTGCAACGTGTGGGCATCACCGACACACGGGTGATGTGCGCCCAGCGCCGGAGCGTGACGCCCACCATTGAAGTGGCAAAACGAAAGGTGGTCATCAGCCTCAGCGTCTCGATCTCCCCTGCCCCGGCGATGCAACAGCTTGCGCTGTTCTAAACAAATTTGGAGACTCCATTTTCAGGCGGGACAATACACCGCCCCGAGGAACACTTATTGTTAGGCCCTGACTCAATGCCGCCAGGCAACCCGGGTCCA
>DASWXG010000721.1:0-2500 GCA_036405615.1 Prosthecobacter sp.
GCGGCTTTTGAGATCGGCAAAAGGGCGGAACGGGAGTGGGCGCGGGATACGCCGATGAATTCGCCTGAACTCATTTACAAGTATCTGGCGGCCGAGATGCAATGCCTGGCCCATGAGTCGGTGCGGGTGCTCCTGGTCAACACAAGGCTGCACCTGCAACGCGATGAGGAGCTCTTCCGCGGCAGTGTGAACGAGACGGTGGCTCATCCCCGTGAGATTCTGCAATGTGCGATTGTCCACAAGGCCTACGGCTTTGCGGTGGTGCACAACCATCCTTCGGGGGATCCGCGCCCCAGCGAGCCTGACAAGGTGCTCACCCGCCGCCTGAAGGAAGGTGCCGAGATTCTGGGGCTGAACTTCCTGGATCATGTGATCATCGGCTTGCCGGGGGAGCATCGCGGCCAGGCCTATTTCAGCTTTAAAGAAAGCGGGATGATGTGAGGCGAGGCCGCAACTTGCATTTCCAGGCCGGAGGCGGATGTTTCAGGCAGCCATGCTCCTGATTATCGACAACTACGATTCCTTCACCTACAACCTCGTCCAGTATTTTGGCGAGATGGGGGCGCAGATGGAGATCCATCGAAACGACCAGATCACCCTGGAGCAGATTGCCAAGATGAAGCCGGACCACATCTGTGTGTCCCCAGGCCCGTGCACGCCCAAGGAAGCGGGCATCAGCTGCGATGTCATCCGCACCTTCGGTCAGAGCACGCCGGTGCTGGGTGTTTGCCTCGGCCACCAGAGCATCGGCCATGTTTTTGGCGGAGACGTCGTGCGTGCAGGCCGGTTGATGCATGGCAAGACTTCGGTCATCAAGCATACGGGCCAGTCCGTCTTCAAAGACCTCCCGCAGCCCTTTACCGCCACCCGATACCATTCCCTGCTGGTGAAGCGGGACACGCTGCCGGACTGCCTGGAAATCACGGCCGTGGCGGGTGACGATGAAAGTGAGATCATGGGTTTGAAACACCGGGAACTGCCGATTCATGGTGTGCAGTTCCACCCGGAGTCCATCCTCACTCAGGAAGGCAAAAAGCTGCTGAAGAATTTCCTGGAGATGTAAGGGCCGGACTCACCGCTACGCCGCGATTTTATCGTTGGTAGGGAGAGGTCCGGCACACTTCCCGACCGCTGTTCAACATCCGTTCAGCCCGCAGCCAGATGTCTTACTTTCTCACCTTCGTAGCAGGTTTCATCTGCGGTGCCGCCACCTGGCTGTTCTGGCTGATCTTCCGGTTTACGATGGACGTCAAAGCCGCGAGGGAGGCGGTGGCGGACTATATGAAAGCCGGCGAGTCCCCCAAGGACATCGAGGCGCGCCAGGCTGTGGAGGCGTGCAAGAACCGGCTGCGCTGGCAAAAGCGGGTCAATCCGGAGTGGCTGCCCCCGCTGGTGGATGAGGTGCCTCGCTTGGTGCGTGAGATCGCGCGGATTTATCATCCGCAGCATCCTGAACCCTTGCTCGCCCCGGGACTTAGCCAGTTTAGCCGGGCTGTTCATCTGGCGGCTTTGGACGTGGCGGATTTCCTCCAAACCCGCTCCATTGGCCGTTTGGTAGATGTGAGTGCGAGCACTGCTATTAAAACTTGGGAAATGACCCACAAGATTGCCACTCATGAGGCCGTGCAAACAGCAGGGAAGTGGTATAAACGGCTGCTGCCGGTGTGGCAGGTGGTAAAGTATAAATCGCCCGTGGTCTGGGCAGGCGTGGCGGTTTCCAACGTGGCCGCACGTACGCTGCAGCCTGCCATCATTGATATCCTCGCCCGCCGCACCATTGACCTCTATAGCGGCCGGATTGGACAGGCTCCGAACACGACTTCGGAAACAGTGGAGAGCTAAAGTCTTTTAAAAAGACCTGGATGTTTAAGAGGCTGAAATCGTTCGGATTGATTAAAAATGATGGTGGTTATAGTTTTTATATTGCGGAGTTGTGAAATTTTTGGTAATGTGATTCGAAATTTATAAAAACCATGAACACACAGCATTCTGCCTGCTGGTCGCTCGCCGCCTTGGTGACGGTTCTTTCCTTGAGTTCATGCAAATTGCCACCTCTGGATGAGGAAGGGCCTTACACCTTTGCCAATGCCCGTGCGGGCAAAACCGGCTCTCCCTTGCAAGCCGGAGTCAAATATGAGGTCCGCAAAGCTCTGGAAGCAGGTGTTCCGTTCCGGCCGGCGGAGATGAAGCGCTATTATTTTGTCATGGAGGCGGCACGGCCTCCCTTGATGGCAGCGGTTGAGCATCCGTCCAGGAAACTGAACGTGCGCACCACGGCCTACTGCCATGATGAGAGCGACCATATCGTTTATGGTACCAAGAATGCACTGGGCACACCTTTGAAGTTTGGCTCTGTCCGCAGCGCAGCCGCTGACTGGTCACGCTATCCCGTGGGCACCCGGTTTCGCATCGCGGGCCAGCCGGATGTGGTCTATGAAGTGGACGACTACGGCAGCGCCCTTGTCGGGACGGGTACCATTGACCTTTATAAACCGAATCA
>DASWXG010000722.1:0-3401 GCA_036405615.1 Prosthecobacter sp.
GGTGGTGTGAACACAGGGATTTTGCCCTTGTCCAGGTCTGCCATGTTCAACCGCATGCGCAGCCCGCCCTGCATGCTGGTGATCCACAGTTCCCCTGGCTTTCGCTCGTAGAGATAGGGGTAGGAAACCCGTCCCCCAGTACCGTAAGAAGCCGCTACAACCACAGGTGCGGACCAGCTTTTGCCATCATCGTCCGACAATGCCAGGGCCAGTTCCTCACGGCTGCCTGCACTGGCCGGAGCATGACGTGGAGGTGCATTCCACAACAGCGAAAGGCGGCCATCCGCCAGGCGTGTCAGCTGCGCGCAACAAGTGACGGACTTGACGGCTGACTGGCGCAGCGCCTGCCACTGCAAACCACCGTTGCTGGAAACGGATTCATACAGCCAGCCCTCTTCAGTTCGCAGCAGCAGATAGAGGCTGCCATCCTTCCTTTCCGTGATGGTGGCCTCGCAAGATCCGGCGTGGTCATGCCGCCCCTTGCCGATATCCAGGACATTGCTGCGCTGCCAGGTCTTGCCCTGGTCGTCAGAGACAAACATCACCGTCGCATGCCGCCATTCCGGGATCACCGTCTGCCCCACCAGCACAATTCTTCCGCTGCGGGTCTGGATGAGGGAATGCACACAGCCACACCAGGGGTGGCTCAGTTTCTGCGGCTCTTCCCAGGTCTTGCCTTCGTCGGTGCTCCGGGAGATGTAGATGGGCAGCACCCATTGTTCGAACTCCTCCTTGCTGCCGCCCCATTTGTATCCCGGGGTGGTGCTGCGCTCCGTCAAATTCATATACCCGGCGATGATCACGCCCTCTTTCGTCCGCAGCAATGCACGCTCGTTGCTGACTTTGTGCCTGGTCATGTCTTTGAAAAGCGGATGACGAATCCAGGTCTTTCCTTCATCCCGGCTGACGTTCGCGTGGTCAGCATCCACGCACAGAACTGCACCGTCTCCCAGCGTCACAAACGGCCCCTGCTGCGTGGTGAGGAGTTTGGCGCCTGCCGGATGCAAGACCAGCGGGCCTGCAGCAGACAGATGCTCTGCCGACAACACAAAACCTGACACGACAACGACCAGCGCTCGCAGGGTTGGATTCATGAACAAACCTACGGGGACGCCTTCCCCGCTCTTTGCAGCGTGCCGGAAAAAGATGCCGGGCAGCGGACGGTCGTCTTTGCCAGCCCGCATCACAACAGCGTCATTCTTTGAAGGTCTTCAGCACTTTCTCGGCGATGAGCCGTCCCATCTTCAGCCCTTCACGGCCTGCGGCGGGAAAGTGAATGCCCCCATAGATCCGGCTCTGGGCGATTTCTTCGGCACAGGCTTTGAAGGAAGTGAACCGGCGGCGGACATCTTTCACATCATCACTGGAGGCTACAAAAGAGATCTCCTTGGCACCGAAGAAATGGTCCATGACGGCCGCGGCAGCACCGCTGATGCCCGAGTGCCCGCTCACATACTCCGGATGGGGTGGCGTCTTCAGCAACGGTTCCCAGTTTTTATCCGCAACAGTGGCATCGTTGCAGTCTTCATCAGCCCGGCGGATGGCCGTCACAGGCCGCCAGTAGTTGTAGTGGTATTTGGTGTCCCAAATGGTGATGCAGGTGTCTGCCAGAGTCACATTGAGCGTGGCGAACACCCGGGCGGTTTCAGCCACGGTCATTTTGTGACCGGTGGTCACTTCACGAGCAATTTCGTTCCAGTGTCCCGCAGGGGAACTGGTGTAACTAAAATCTGCCCAAAACTTCGCAATCATCGTCTGTTCCTCGGTGCGCTTGTTGCTCACCTTGCCGCCCATTTCCTTCAGCAAATTCACCTCTTCGGCATAGGCCGGAGAATCCAGCGCCGGTGGAGGAGGAGCACGGAAGGCTTTCACATCTCCAACTGCAAACGGCTTTACCTTGGCCCAATGGGGAAACTCCGGCGGGCGGAAAGTCGGCGGCGTGCGCCGCCACTGGCCGGGCTTGTCACTCGGGATGTAATGAACCGTGGTGGAAGACCCGTCGTTTTCACGCTCTTTGAAAGTGCGCTCCACCGAGGTTTTAACAATCTCGCGGCAGCGTTCAGGCACTTCAGCGACGGGCACCTTGGCGTCCATCTGCTCCGCCATTTTGCCATGCGACGGGAAGAAGGTCAGAAAGGCGGCCCTGGCGGCCAGGTGAGCGGCCTGGTTCTGGACCGCTTCGTTCATGCCTTCCTTGATCACTCCCTGGACAGCACGGTGCACCGCCAGGTGAAAGATGGGCAGGTTCCGGGATACCAGACAGGGCGGAGGGGCTTCTTTTCTCACCGCCTGGAGAAAGGTGTAGTTCCAGTCTTGAACCACATTGGCGGCCTGTGCGGCCGGAACAAGAAGAGCGACAGCTAACAAAAAGGATTTCAACATAAGATCATTCGCCAAAGTTTGCCTGCAAACTGGTTCCTTCTTTCATCAAGACGGTGATGTTGGGAGAGGAAGAAACCACGCTGCCCGTCCAGCCCAGGAACCGCTTTTTGGCATTGGGCTTGGCGCTGATGGTCAGGAGCTTTCCGACCTCGCGCTCCGAACTGCCTTCGAATCCTTTGGCGACTGTGCCCGGACCGCTGACGCTGACCACAAGCGGCTTTTTGAGGGGTGTCCAAAACTGGGCAGTTGCCACTTCGCTTTCATTGCCTGCCGTGTCTTCCGCCTTCACATGCACCGCATACAGCCCGCCCTCCCCTTCCGGCACAGAGATGTCGAAACTCCACGCTGCCGTCCCGGTGGCGGTGGCAACTGCGGAAAGCTCACCATTGTGCAAGATCTGGTAGGAGACCTTGCTGATCCCCTGTTTGTCCGCAGCCGTCCCCTTCACCTGAACCACGCTACCCACCACACTCTTCAGCGTGGAGTTGGCGGCCGGGCTGATGATCTTGACCACCGGCAGCGGTGCGGCTCCCAAAGGTGCCTCATCGCCAGTCTGCGGCGGTCTGTCCGCCCGAGGGGCAAGGACGACATCCCCGCCCTGGCTGCCTGCGAGGAAGTATCCGCCAAAGAGCCCCTGGGGTTGCAGGACCACGCCCTGAAACTTCACGCTCTTCTGCGTATCCGGATGGAAAAAGCTGCCGGCCATGAGACCGGTGGCCGGGGTCAATGTCACCGCGCTGCGATCTTCCCCCTGCAACGGCACGAGCACTTTGTTAGCCGCGCTGACCGTGGTGCGACGAACGATCGGCTCGTCCCCCAGACCGCCCTCGCTCAAAAATAGAGAGGCGTTGCCGCCTTCATTGGCCAGGGGAACAAGACGCTGGTTGGCAGCAGGTTTGGTGAAAAGACCGCCGACACTGTCCAGTGTTGTTTCAAAGCCCGGTTTGAACATCGCGGCTTTCGGGTCGGCCGGCCGCTTCCACTTCAACGGCCCCTCCACATCGCTGATGCCTTCCAGC
>DASWXG010000723.1:0-5776 GCA_036405615.1 Prosthecobacter sp.
TGCCGTTTTTATCAGAGTCCACCCGCAAAGGGCGTAACCAGATGTTGCGAAAACGGACAGGATTGAGGTGATCCTGCAGCAGCAAATCCCCCTCTATGGCACTGCTGTCAAACTCCCGCCGGTACTGCACCACCACTCCATTGTGGATGACCGTCAGGCTGGCCTTGCTGCCGGGTTTGGCGCGCTCGAAAAAGATGTCATAGGTCTGCCATTCGCCGGGCTTGCGGCTGGCATTGACCATGGGTGGGTAGTTGCTGTAGAGGCCAGCGGCCTGGCCGTCCGGGTAGGTGTCATTCTGGTAGGAGTCCAGCACCTGGATTTCGGGAAAGCCGCCGATGAACACACCGCTGTTGCCACGGCCCTGACCGTTGCCGCTGACAGCGGCCGGGGTGGCCCATTCGAGGTGCAGATGACCGTCCCCTCGGAACTTCTCGCGGGTGCGAATGCTGCCGCTCTTGCCCACGATCTCCATGTAGCCGTTCTCCACCTTCCACTGGGGTTTGTCATCGCCGGGGGCGGAGTCTTTGCGAGGCTCGCGCTGCCATTGGGACAGGTCCTTGCCGTCAAAAAGCACGATGGCGTCCGAAGGTGGCGCACCGGCCTTGTCCTGGCTGCTGAAGCCCGGCGGGGTGATGACCGCCGGACGCGGGCGCTGCATGTCATGGGCACGATAAACTCCGCCGGGAGTCATCGGCTGCTCTTTCTTCTCGGCTGCGGAGGCAGAACCGGTCAGGCTGAGAAGGACCAAAAGGGAAAAAGGACGCATGGTGGAAGGGCACTGAGTACGACACAAGGGGGCATGCTATATCGCCAAACGCATGCACCGCGACCGCAGGCCGTGGCTGAAAACCTGCGGGGTGCGAAGCTCCCGCAAAGGCTGGAAGCGGCAAGTGCAAAGCGGAAGACCGGAAAACTCCATGTCCAAAACGGCATAAAAAATGTCCGTTATCGGCAATCCCCTGACTTCCATGCCCCGCAGATCACTCCACCTTGGACAGACGTACCACCATGCCCGGCCGCCATTCACAGCTGTCACCGGCCTTTTTGCCCATGAGCTTATAACCCAGGGGTGAAGCCGGGGTGATGACGAGGATTTCATGCCCTTCCAGCACAACCTCGGTGCCGCCAGCCCCCGGTCCCATAAGGTAGATCTGACCGTCATCCAGGGTGACCAAAGCCCCCAGCCGGACATCTGGCGCTGTCTGCGGGTGCTGTGCCATTGCCTCGAAATGATGCAGAGCCTCTGTCAGTTCAGACACCCGCTGCGCCTGTCCCCGGGCGACATAAGAGGCCTCCAGTGTACGGGTGTCATACTTGTTCTCCGCACGGCTGTCCGGATCTGTGGCAGCGGCGAAGGAGGCGCGGGCACCACGGGTCGCCGCATCCAGTTCGTCAGAAAGGACTTTCAGGATGGCGGCAAGGACGTCAGTTTTGTTCATGAACCTTGTTTGAAAGAGGCAAAGGCACGCCTGATCAACCAGGAAGTTCCCTTTTCGCAGATCCGAGGTTAACCCCCAGACAGGACTGCATAGGTGAACGAGGGCAAAAATGCCGAGGGGGCTAGGAGATTACCCGCGCAAATTCGCGGTTTAATTACTTTAATTTCCATAATTTCACGTTATTTTCATTCAATTCTTTCAAAATGCCCGAGCCTCAAACCTCCTCCACACCAGTGAAGCGGGTGCGCCTGCTTCCCCGGCGCGGGCCTTTTCATTTCTTTCTGCTGCTGGCTACCAGCAGCCTGACGCTGATGCTGCCCCTGGCGTATGTGACACTCGTCCTGGCTCTGGGCGGGTATGTGGGCTGGACCGCCTTTTTGTGGATTCGTGACCTGGCCGTGAGCCCCCACTGGGTCTGGCAGCAATTCCTGCCCGGTTCCTACATCGCCGCAGGCCTGGCCACCTGGCTGTTCATGTTCCGCCCTTTGCTGCCGCGTCCGGCAGGCAGCCCGGTGGCGCTGCAGGTGACTCCCACCAGCCAGCCACGGCTGTTTCAGATGGTGGATGAAATCTGCTGGAACCTCCGGCTGCCGCCCCCTGAGGAAATCTGGCTGGACAATACCATTGGCATCCGGTCATCCGTTCGCGACGGCGTCCTCGGAGTCACAGGTGGCGAATGGACGCTGCACATCGGGCTGCCGGTGGTCTCGGCTCTCAGCGCGAGGGAGTTTGCAGCCCTCGTGGTACGGGATCTGTCCATGCATGCCGGAGGTCTGGGCGCCACCTTTTCACACCTGGTCCGGGAGCTCAATGTTTGGTTCTACCGGGCACTCCACGAACGCGACGAGTGGGAACTGGATCTGCAAAACCAGCGCCCTGCGGAAACCGGCCTGGAGAAGCTGGTGCGGGTGCTGACCTGTGTATGGATGGGCGTGGTAAAGGTGCCGTTTGCCCTGTTTGTGATCGCGGCGAGGTTGATCAGCGCAGCCGCCCTCGCCCGACTGGGAGCCGGGGCCGGCAAAGCGGCGGCGAATGTCATCGGCAAAACCGGCTGGCGGCAAACCCAGGAGAAAATGGAACTGCTGCAAGCAGCCTGGGAAACCGCCCGCACAGAAATCCAGCGCGGCATGCAGCAACGGCGCCTGCCGGACAATCTGGCGCTGCTGCTGGCGCGCCATGTGAGCCGGGCCGCCAAACAACGGGGCAAGAACACGCGCACAGCCGCACCGGCCGACGGCGCGGTCGCTTCAGGCGCACGTCTGGTGGAAAACATGCCTGTGGACATGCCCGCAGCAGCCCTGCTGCGCGGATTTGTGGATCTGGGCCGCCAGGTCACCTGCTTCTACTATCAGCACGAACTCGGAATTGGACTGCATGAACATCAGCTGGTGGGCGGGGAGGAAGTCCTCCACCAGACCCGGCGCGAAGACGAATCATTGGTTATTCTCCGCCGTTACTTCGGCGGCCTGGCACATCCGGAAAGAGCCATGTGCGGACTGGGCAGCACGCCCGCAGTGTCGCCCGGAAAGGAGCAGCTTGAGGCGGAAATCATCCGCGTGCGGCAGGAGATCCGCGAATGGGGAGGACGGCTCAAGATGACCTTGCAGGAGTGGAACCTGGCCTGGCAAAGGCGACGGGACCTGGAAGCGGCGGCGCTGCTGAGCCTGGCGGGTTTCACACTTTCCCGAATACAGTTCGGCACGGACGATGCCAGCCCCCAGTCCTTCCGCAGCGAGGCAGCCCGCCAGCGCATGCTCATGGAGCACATGGAATCTGCCCTGGTGGCCTATGAAGCCAAGCTGGAGAGCCGTTTTGCCGCCGCCCTGGGTCTGCTCTGGTGGGTGGGCAAAGAGCAGTTGAACGACCGTCTCCAAGACCGCCGCAAGGATCTGCCCGCCTGGGTTTCCATCTATGAGGCCATGGCCGCCACGCTGCCCGCCTTCCGCGAGCTGCTGACCCTGTTCTTTGCCTTCCAAACTTTGGGTGCCCGATACGCGGCCAAAGAAGACTGCGGCAGCTTTTTCACCGCCCTGCAATCCGTGGTGCCCAAGATGACCAGCCTGACCCGGCAGATCCTTGCCACACTGGACGGTGCCCCCTACCCCTTTACACCAAACAAACGGACGGTCACGCTTCAGGACCACCTTTTGCAAGGCAAGCTGCCGGAACCAGTCAACATCTCGATGAACCCCGGTGCCGCTGCTGACATGAAAGCCCTGGCCTCCAAGATGGCTACCGATGCCTCGGAGGTCATCGCCCCCTTTGTAGACCGCTTTCTGCACCTTTATCATCAGGCCTATGCCTGGCTGGCGGAGTCGGCGGAACTGACTGAGCAACACCTTCTTGGCCCCATGAATTTTGGAGCCGATGCGGAACTTTTCATTCCTGAAGAATACGCCCTGGAACAGGAGCAGAAAGCGCCCACCACCAAGATGCGTTTGCCGGTAAAATAAAGTTTACGCGAAGCGCGGAATAGCGCAAAAGTGGACTCAATGCGAATCCTGGCCATTGGAGACATCCACGGTTGTTCCACCGCTTTCAAAACCCTGCTGGACGCGGTCAAACCCGGCCCGGAAGACCTGCTGGTGACGATGGGCGACTATGTGGATCGCGGACCCGACACACGCGGCGTGATCGACACCCTCCTGGGCCTGGAAAAGACCACCCAGCTGCGCCCCCTGACGGGTAACCATGAAATCCTGTTTCTAGACGCGCTGAACGGCAGTCTGGACGTGAGCGGCTGGCTGCATGTGGGCGGGCGTGAGACTCTGGCCTCTTATGGACATGAGGGACAAGGAGGCTACCTGAAGAGCGTGCCTGCCGAGCATGTGGAGTTTTTGAGCAACCGCTGCCTGCGCTACGTGGAGACGGAAAACCACATCTTCGTGCATGCGAATGCCAATTCCGTGTATGCCATGAACGAGCAGAGCGACGACTGGCTGTTCTGGACGCGGTTTGACCACAGCTTTCCTCACGTCTCCGGAAAAACGATGATCTGCGGCCACACGGCCCAAAAAAACGGCCGCCCGGCCCTGCACCCCAAGGCCATCTGCATTGACACCTGGGCCTATGGCGGCGGCTGGCTGACCTGCCTGGATGTCACCGCAGGTATGTTTTACCAGACAAACCAGGAGGGGGAAATGCGCCAGTTTTCCCTGGCCCAGCTGGAGGCCGAGGGCGGCGGCCCCACGACTCAGCTGATCCGGGGCTGAGCGGATTTTTTCCCATCCGGCCCCGGATGGCCGATTTAGCCCTTGCGAGGCTGTTGCCTGCGTACAAGTGTCGGACCCCGGGCTCTGCCGCCCGTTCACAACCCAGGAATTTTCATCATCGTGTCATCACCTCGCTCGATTCTCGTCACCGGAGGCACCGGTTCGTTTGGACAGAAATGCATCGCCACCCTGCTGGCCGACCCGGAGGTGAAGCGCATCGTCATCTACTCCCGCGATGAACTGAAGCAGTTTGAGATGGCGCAAAAGTTCACGGATCCCCGCCTGCGCTTCTTCATTGGCGACGTGCGCGACAAGGACCGCCTGCAGCGCGCCCTAGAAGGCGTGGACACGGTGATCCATGCAGCAGCTCTCAAGCAGGTGCCCGCAGCTGAATACAACCCCATGGAGTTCATCAAAACGAACGTCCTGGGTGCGGAAAATCTCATCGAAGCGTGTCTGGACAGCGATGTGCAAAACGTGGTGGCTCTTTCCACCGACAAGGCTGCCGCGCCAATCAACCTTTACGGGGCCACCAAGCTTTGCTCCGACAAGCTGTTCATCGCCGCCAACAACATGCGCGGTGAGCGCAAGATCAAGTTCAGCGTGGTGCGCTACGGCAATGTCATGGGCTCCCGCGGTTCGGTGATCCCCTTCTTCCTCGAGAAGCGCAAGACAGGCGTGCTCCCCATCACCGACCCTGAGATGACCCGCTTTAACATCACGCTGGAAGAAGGCGTGGAGCTGGTGATGCATGCGCTGAAACACGCCATTGGCGGTGAAATCTTTGTGCCCAAGATCCCCAGCTACCGCATCACCGATGTGGCGGAAGCCATCGGGCCAGAATGTGAGAAACCCGTGGTGGGCATCCGCCCGGGCGAGAAGATCCACGAGGAAATGGTCACCGCAACGGACGCGCTGCAGACCATTGCCACTGACAAGCACTACATCATTGTGCCGAACAAGCACCGCCAGCCTCTGGAGCAGACGCTCCAGGCTTTCTGCGACCATCACGGTGCCCAGCGTGTGGTGGCCGGGTTTGCCTACAATTCCGGTACCAATACGGAATGGCTGACGGCGGAAGAAATCCGCACGCTGATCCAGAGCCACGTGGATGCCTCCTTCCAG
>DASWXG010000724.1:0-4505 GCA_036405615.1 Prosthecobacter sp.
TGCCGAAATTGCGAATGCCTTCAGCGGTCTTTTCCGTGGCCATGGCATCTTCATTGAAGAGCCAGCGGAAGGTCTTCTCGTCGCTGCCGATGCGCTCGATCTTGAGGGACTTGGCGTTGTCAGCGTTGAGCTTCTGGGTCAGAGGCTCTTCGGAAGCCTGGAGTTCACCCAGCAGGCCGGGGCTGATGGTCAGCAAATCGCAGCCGGCAAGTTCGGTGATTTCACCCTTGTTGCGGAAGCTGGCACCCATGACCTCAGTCTTGTAGCCGAAGTGCTTGTAGTAGTTGTAGATCTGGCTCACGGACTGCACGCCCGGGTCTTCAGCACCCTGGTAGTCCTGGCCGGTGCTCTTCTTGTACCAGTCGAGGATGCGGCCCACGAAAGGAGAGATCAGTTTGATGCCGCCTTCGGCGCAAGCCACGGCCTGAGCCAGGCTGAACAGGAGGGTGAGGTTGCAGTTGATGCCTTCTTTCTGAAGAACTTCAGCAGCCTTGATGCCTTCCCAGGTGGAGGCGATCTTGATCAGCACGCGCTCGCGGGCAATGCCTTCCTTCTCATACATGCTGATGAGGTGGCGGGCTTTGTCCACGTTGGCCTGGGTGTCGAAGGAGAGACGGGCGTCCACTTCGGTGGAAACGCGACCAGGGACGATCTTCAGGATTTCAGCACCGAAAAGGATCAGCAGGCGGTCCATGATGGCGTCCACTTTGGCCGCGCCGCTCAGGGAGCTGTTCTTGTGCTCGGCGATCGCCTTGTCCACCAGGGATTTGTATTCAGCCTTCTGGGAAGCCTGAAGAATGAGGGACGGGTTGGTGGTGGCATCCTGGGGCTTGTAGGCCTTCATGGCCTCAAAGTCACCCGTGTCCGCCACGACTGTGGTGTACTGCTTGAGCTGATCGAGCTGGGTCATACGTGTCTTTTGTTTGGGGGCGCGAGGATAAGGGCTGGCGGCGTGGATGCAAGCGGCGGTCGCGAAAGACCGGTTCTTTCCGAAAAAAGTGCGCTTAGCGCACATCCCTTTCGGTGGGCTCCCTGCCTAAGAAGAGGGCAAGGACAAGGCCCGCGAGAAGCCATTCGATGGCTCCGTCCGCCAGTCCGATGATGAGTTCGCGGTCCGGGAGGCCAAACCAGTTGTGCTGCGGGAGGAGGCAGGCCGCCCCGGCAAACAGCCCCGCTGCGGCGCAAAAAGCCAGGCGGCCCGGGAACGAGAGAACCGTATTGTGCAGCAAGATACCCAGAAGCAGGGCGGCGGCGAAGGAGCGGGCAAAGCTCCAGCCGAGCTGGACCGGCATGTTCATCTCAAAACCACCGGGACGGACGATGGCGTAGAGATACGGACCTTCAGCCCGGGCTTCCTTGTGTGCGGCGTCCAGCTTTTGTTGTTCGGCAGCATCGGCATAAGACACAGCCTTTTGCGGAAAGGGAAGGACA
This sequence comes from Prosthecobacter sp., assembly GCA_036405615.1. Classification (GTDB taxonomy): domain Bacteria; phylum Verrucomicrobiota; class Verrucomicrobiia; order Verrucomicrobiales; family Verrucomicrobiaceae; genus Prosthecobacter. The sequence goes on from DASWXG010000724.1 coordinate 1,432, forward strand.
TACATGCCGGTGCCCTTGTCTGCATTGGCCTTGATAACCTCTTTCACAGCGGCCTCGTTTTTGAAATCGAACCTGCCCGCGTCATGCCAGCCCATGACGGTCCAGGAGACAAAACCCCAGGCGAAGGAGACGATGGCGGCCAGGAGTGCGGCGAGGATCAGTTTCATAAACGCAGATTGCAGCCCGGACAGGGTGCTGACAACCGGGCTTTTTAAAGCACGGGTGTCAGCAGCGGCAGGCCTGCCAAATGGGCCGCGACATTGTCCACGCAGAGCTGCGCCATGGCCTGGCGGGTTTCCACGGTGCCGCTGCCGACATGCGGAAGGAGGACGGCTCTTTCAGACTTGAGCAGGGCTTCGGGAACTGAAGGTTCATGCTCAAACACATCCAGCCCCACTCCACGCAGCCTGTTTCCCTGGACAAATTCGACCAGGGCGGATTCATCCACCACGCTGCCACGGGCAATGTTGATGAGAATGCCATCCTGTCCCAGAGCTTCCAGCACTTCTGCATTCACAGCGTGTTTTGTTTCCGGGCCGCCTGGACAGGCCACCACCAGGAAGTCAGACTCCCGGGCCAGGGTGACGGCACTTTCGCAATACTGGTAATCCACGGCCTGGGGCTTCCTTCCATGGTAGGCGATCTTCATGCCATGGGCCGCCAGACGCGTGGCAATGGCTTTGCCAATGCGGCCCAGACCCAGGATGCCCGCCTTTTTACCCTTGAGAGCGTGAGTCAGCGGGAAGGCGGATTTCTGCCACTCTCCGCCATGAAGAAACCGCCCGGCTTGCGGCAGGCGTCGGCTGGTCATCAGCACCAGGGCGGTGGCGATGTCCGCGACATCGTCAGTCAGTACGTCGGGCGTATTGGTCAGGCGCAGGCCGCGTTGCCTGCAATACTCCACGGGCACGCCGTCATAACCGACCCCAAAAACGCTGATGATTTCCAGCGCGGGCAGTTGCCCGAGAAGTTCTTCAGGTGCCTGGCTGGCCCCATACATCACCACTGCGCGGATGCATGTCCCCACCTCAGCCAGCAGCGCCTGTTTGTCTTCGGCGTGGTAGTAGTCATGGCAGAGGCAATGCTGCCGCAAAGGCTGCATCAGGAACTCGGGCAGGGGGGCAAGGATCAGGGCTTCGGGTTTCATTCAGTCCGGGCGGTTACGCATGAAATCGGCAATCTGGGCGAAAAAAGCCGCCACCAGCGGGACATGTTCCGCCGGGATTTCCACCTCTCTCATGGAGGCTCCCATCAGATCCAGCCAGCGATCACGTTCGGCAACGCCGATGGAAAAAGGCATGTGCCGGCCTCGCAGACGTGGGTGCCCGCGTTCTTCGAGATAGGTCTGCGGACCGCCAAAACGGTAGATCAGAAAGTCCGCGAGCCGTTTTTCTGAACCCTCCCAGTCATCAGGCGGATACATGCGGCCGATGAGGTCATCCTGCTTCACACGGCGGTAAAACGCAGCCACCAGCTGCCGCAGCCGTTCTTCACCGAGATCTTGATACAAATTGCCCACGGCATCCATGAGGGAACCTGTTGGCGCTTTTTGAGCCCCTTTCCAGTCCGGGTTGGATTTTGGATGTCATGACGTGTAGGGAATGCCTTCGCGCTGCCTTTTCCGCCTGTGTCTTATCTTCTCTCCACCGCTCCCATTGCAGATACTGCTTCCCCTTTTGGTCCGGGCCTTGGTGCGGACGTGCGTTTCCTGGGCGTGGTGAGGGAACTGGAAGACGGTCGCACCATTACAGGCATCGACTACAGCGCCTATGAACCCATGGCGAACGGCATGCTGGAGAAGCTGATTGCCCAGGGCATGGCGGAGCATGGTCCGCATGAAGTTTACATCCAGCATCGGCTGGGTTTTGTCGCTGCGGCCGAGCCTTCCATCATCATCTGGGTGCGCACCAAACACAGCGCAGAAGCTTTTGACCTTTGCCGGTGGTATTTGAAAGAGGTCAAAACCCAGATTCCCATCTGGAAGAAGCCCATTTTCGGGCAATAAGCACGACGTCCTTGCAGTTGGCAAGACTAAGAATATTTTCTTGAATTCTCCAGGCAAGGCAGGTTCAGTCGCCCCATTGCAGCCGGGATGCCGAAGGGTGATTCTGTGACGCTTCCGGCTGCCAGCAGCTTCATTTTTATGATGACTTCTCTACGTGTTGTCTGCCTCGTTGCCGGGGCAGGTTTGTTGGTTACCAGTTGTCAGACCCCCAAAGATGGAGATGAGACGGTTCGCCGGGCGGAGCCTGCGGAAGCCGGGCCGACCAGTGCCTTGAATGTCCCCGTGCGCTCTGGCGAACTGAACCAGATGGCCCGCGTCCTGGCCGGGATGGAAAACGGCAAAGGCAATGCCGGTATCGTAGACAACCGCTCCTGGGCTTATCACAAGGTGCGGATGGATGCCATGTGGCGCCGCTACGAATTGGGGCGCGGTCAGAAAGTGCGGAGTTGGGCTGCCGAAGAGATCGGCGACCTTCAGCGCTACGGTGCCGCTTTTTATCCGTTCAGCGGACCTGATTTCCTGTATTTGCAGGATCTTTTCCCCTCTGCCCGCACCTACATCCTGTGTGGTCTGGAACCCGCTGAACCCCTGCCTGATCTTCGTTCCCTGACCACTGCCGAGATCGAAGGCGGCCTGGACGGGCTGCGAACCGCTCTGGATGGCATCATCAATGCCGGGTACTTTGTCACCAAGGACATGCGTAGTGACCTGCAAACAACCCGCTTTAAGGGCACTCTCCCCATTCTCCTCGCCACGCTGGCCCGTTCCGGTGCCTCCATTGACAGCATCACAGTGGTTCAGCTGGATGCGTCCGGTTCCGTGGTGCAGGCAAACGTCAGCGGCGGGGCTGCACCCGGACTGATGATCCGTTTCCGTTCCGGAAACGGCGGTTCGCGGACGCTCTATTATTTCCGCCAGGACCTCTCGAACGGTGCGACCAAGCAGGGCGGTCCTTTCCTGACCTTCGTGGCCAACCAGGGAACTCCGCCAGCCCTGGTGAAAAGCGCGTCTTACCTGATGCACGGCAGCAGCTTTTCCAACATCCGGAACTATCTGCTCACCTCCACCC
>DASWXG010000725.1:0-11091 GCA_036405615.1 Prosthecobacter sp.
AGCTGATGTGTAGCCTGCCGTCAGGATCTTGCCATCTGGCTGAAGCGCGACGTCATATGCGGCAAAATTAGCTGTGCCATATGCCGTCATGACTTTACCCGAGCCGTTGAATGTGGTGTCCAGCGAGCCGTCGGCATTCAAACGGAGAAGGCAGGCTTTATAAATTCCGCCATCTGCCGTCGTGCCTGTACGGAGGATTTTACCGTCGGGCTGCAAGGCCACCCCCATAGCATCGGTGGCACCCGGGAAATAGGCGGCAGCTTGAATGCCGTTGTCTCCAAAGGCGGGATCCAGAGTGCCGTCCGAAAGCAGACGCATCGTGACAAATTCATGTCCCGAGGAGCCGGCGATGATGATTTTACCATCCGGCTGTATAAGCAGCCCCTTGAGTACATCCTGGCTGCCGGCATGGAGTATCACCTTACCCTCTGTTCCAAAGGCCACGTCGGGACTTCCATCGGCCAGGTAGCGGGAGATGACGATATCGCCCGGGGTCTGAAGAGTGGCAGCCAGGACGATTTTCCCATCAGACTGCAGTAGCATCTTCTCAGCTTTGTGAAGTGTGGCCGAGTAGCCGTTGATCCCGAAGGTGGTATCCAGGGTGCCGTCTGCAAGCAATCGGCTCAGGCTCTCTCCTGCCACAAGGATATTGCCGTCGGGCTGCTCCGCCACCGCATTGAATTCCCGGGAGTACAGCCCGGTTTGAAAGGCCGCGTGCGCGTAGCCGCCAGCATTGAAGGAGGTATCCAGCCCTCCATCAGCGGTCAGGCGGTAGACAGTCATTTGAGTTTTGCTGTCAAATGACTGAAAGCCTCCAAGCAAAATGCGATCTTGGGCATCACAGCGGACGTCCTTCGTGAAGAAGGCGGAGAGAGGTTCCTGGGGAGTCCAAAAGCCGCTGCCTGGAAATGCGCTGTCCAACGTTCCATCCACCTGAAAACGCATCAGACAAAATTTCGTTGGACCCACTGTGTTCGCTTTACCGGCGACTCCCGAAAGAACCATTTTCCCATCGGACTGGATGGCAATTCCCGTCGTCTCGGCAGAAAAGCCACCTTGGGTTCCAGGTGCAGAGACCAGCTTACCATTACCTCCCAGGCTGATATCCAGCGTGCCGTTTGGTAGGTAGCGTGCCATGGCTATGCTCGACGAAGCGGCACCCGCAAGGACAACTTTTCCTCCAGGTGCCATGGCAAGCCCCTTGAATGACGTAATGTTGAAGGTGCCAAAGGTGGTGGTAACCCTCCCGGTTTGGTTGAACGTAGTATCTAGGCTGCCATTGGAGTTCAGGCGCAAAAGTCCGAAATTCTTTATCGGGAAGGGCGGTGAGAGCTCCTCCGAGAGCCCTGCAATGACGATTTTGCCATCCGGCTGGAGCAACAGGGCCTCAGCAGACTCAATAACATTCACAGTATTAAAGCGAAGATCCCCTGGCTGAGTCTTGAAGTCAGGATCGCTGTTGCCAGTAGGCAGGTGAGCGTACAAACTCAGAAACTGGTTGATCCTCACCGCGACCACCGCTTTGCCGTTAGGATAGACTACAAGCCCTAGCCAAGCAGTGACACTGTTTCCGAGATTTTTCAGAAGGATACCATCCGTGCCATAGGCTGAATCCACGCTTCCATCGGCATTGTATCTGATGAGCGCATAGCCCTCATGGTCCGTCTTGCTCGCCATGACGAGGATTTTTCCATCGGGAAGCAGGCCCATTCCACGGGCTGCAGAGGGGGTACCCATATCCGTTACCACCATGCCCGCCACGCCGAATCCAGTATCCAACTGGCCATTTGGAAGGAACCGCGCAAGCGCTACACTCGCGTATCCGCGATCATTATGGGTTTGTCCCGCTACCAGGAGTTTGCCATCCGCCTGGAGAGTTTGAGAGGTTGAAGTGATTGAGCTTTCGCCTGTCGTCAGCTCTAAAAACATTCTGCGGCCCTCGATCCCAAACTCTGGATCCAGAGAGCCTGCCGGAATTGCGGCATGGACAGACATCAGGCTGCCGGTTAGCACGGCCAGGGTCGCAAGAAAGCGTATCATATGGGGGGGACGAGAGCCATCCTCTATAAAAAGGCATGATCAACTCGGTAGACGGATGATACCCTCCGTGACAAAAATGTCAAAGCTACGTAAGTCTAAAGGTTTGTTCTAGATTAGCCTTTGTCTTAAGTTTTGAAAATGGGCTCAGCCCAGCAGTGCATGCGCCTCGCGCAGCACCTGCTCGGTGGTGGCCCAGTCCATGCATGCATCGGTGATGGACTGGCCGCGGGTCAGTTCGTTGAGAGGGCGGGGAAACTTCTGGTTTCCGCCCACCAGATTGCTTTCCAGCATGGCACCGATGATGGACTCCTCTCCGGCGGCCCGCTGGCGGACGATTTCGCGGAACACCTGCGGCATGCGCTGGTGGTCCTTGGCGCAGTTGCCATGGCTGGCGTCGATCATGATGCTGGCCTTGAGTTTGGCAGCCTCCAGGGCAGCCCGGGTTTCGGCCACGTCGTCAGCCCCGTAGTTGGGGCCGTCCTCTCCACCACGAAGGATGATGTGGCAGTCTGGATTGCCAATGGTGGTCACGGCTGAGGCGACTCCGTCTTCGCTGACACCCAGGAAAGTCTGGGACTGGAGGGCGGCCTTGATGGCGTTGATGGCCGGGGAGATGTGACCGAAGGTGCCATTCTTGAAACCGAGCGGCATGGACAGGCCGGAGGCCATCTGCCGGTGGGTCTGGCTCTCCGTCGTGCGGGCGCCCACCGCGCTCCAGCAGATGAGGTCGGCAATGTATTGCGGGGTGATCGGGTCCAGCAGCTCCGTGGCCGTGGCCAGACCGAGATCCAGAACATCGCGGAGGATGCGGCGCGCCAGGCGCAGCCCGTCCGGGATGTTGCAGGTCCCGTCCAGATCCGGGTCCATGATCAGCCCCTTCCAGCCCACGGTGGTGCGTGGCTTCTCAAAATACACCCGCATCACGATGCACAGGCGGTCCTTCAGTTCCTGGGAAAGCGCGGCCAGCTTGGCGGCATACTCCAGCCCGGCTTCCGGATCGTGAATCGAGCACGGACCCACGATGACCAGGAAACGTTTGTCATCGCCGAACAAAATGTTGCGAATCTCCTGACGTGCCTGGCTGACAAAGGCCGCCTGCGTTTCGGTCGGCGGCAGCTCGGCCACCAGGGCGCGCGGTGCGGGCAGCGGAACGTTGGAGGCGATGTGGACGTTGGAGGTGGCGTTCATGAAAAGAGGCGGAAAGGAGAGATTACGGCCTCGTCCGGCGGATGGACGGCAGCCAGGGCAGTTTAGACAGAGGAAAGCCTGATGGCAAAACAAAGGCCACGCGGCGGAGGCGGCAGATGTGCTTCAGGCCCTGGCCGCCCCGGCTCCGAAGAAATGCGAAAGCGCCTCGATCATGCCCTCACTGGCAAACCGGCTGGCCACAAAGCCGCCGTGGTTTTGTACATGGGCCTTGACCGCCGGAAGGCCGTTCCCGGGCGTGGCGATCATCCGCGCATGCTGCGGGTTCAGCATGGAAAGGTCGTTCAGGTTGTCTCCCGCAGCAAAGCACTGGCTGGCGTTCAGGCCCAGCAGCCGTGCGAGTTCGCTGAGAGCGGTACCTTTGCTATAACCGCTGTGGGAGAACCGCAGGTACACACCGTTGCGATGATAACCGATGTCTGGAAACTGCTGCACGTGGCTGTCAATGAAAGCGCAGATGACATCCAGCTCCTCCTCAGAACTGCCGACAATGCCCAGCTCGCCATAGTCCCCGGCCAGGAACTGGCCCTGGGTCTGGCTTTCCACCATCTGCCGGATGGCGTTCAGGGAAGCCTGGTGGTCTTTGACAAAACGCTCGTGAGCTTTTCGCGCCTGTTTGTTCCAGGAGCCAAAGTCCGTCCATTTGCTAAACAGACCCGGGCGGTAAATGTCGCACTCCATGGCGATGATGTAGTCCGGCTCCATGAAGATGCCGTATTGGGCCAGCCCCTGCAGCGTCTGCGGCAGGCTGCGGCCGGTGTTGATCACCCACGCGGCGCCCAGACCGCGCAGTTGCTGGATCATCTGGCCCAGCATGGGGTGGAACACGGGTTCGCTTTCCGGGTGCACCAGCGTGCCGTCGAAGTCGAAGGAGAGGATGAACGTGGGCTTGCGGGCGGCCATGGGGGGAAACGGGACTCTACTCGGGGGGCGGGCGAGTCAAGAACGCTTCGCTTTACGGTGCCGCAGCCTGGGTCCCCTGCCAGAATTGGACAAGGGTCATGATGAAAAGAATCCACAGCACCCCCTGATAACCGCGTTTCACCAGCCAGCTGGCTCCCCGCCGTTTGGCCCGGCGGAGCACGCTTTCACAGCCCCAGAGGAGGCTGAGCACCAGCGGCCCGGTCAGGGCATGGATGTAACCCACCGGCAGAACCTGCGCGTCCCAGATGGCCACCAGGCTGTAGCCCACGGCGGTGACCACCAGGAACAGGACGGTGGGCACAGCCTCCGGGTGGAGCCTTTCCCCAGCATGGCAGGCCTTGGGCGTGCAGAAGCGGCACGTGGCGGTAAAGGCGACCAGCAGCACCAGCAAGACAGCGAGGACTTCGCCCCCGCGCCCTTGCAGCCGCTTGAGCAACCCCGCAAGACCGCTCTCCAGGCGCTGCTGCACCTGTTCCCGCGTGTGGCTTTGAAAGTAGCTCTGCGGTGTGGGCCGGGACAGCGCGGGGATTTTTTGAAGGCTTTGCTTGTCCGGATGTGCCTCCACCCAGGCCTCCGCTTCGGCTTTGGTGTCCAGCCAGCGGGTGTGGTCGTTGTAGTGGAAGAACGCATCTCCAAACTGGGTCCGCGCCTCCGTCAGCCGGCCTCCCGCCACAAACCCGGCCATCGTGGCCAGCAGCAGCAGGCCGAAGAGGTGGTTGCGCCGCACCCACAGCGTGGTGCCTTCATGATGGCACCAGTGGGCGGCCAGCCAGCCCCACAAAGCACGCAGTGTGCTCACCACCGCAAAAATGGCCAGCAGCGGCAGGATCCGGTCCATGGAAAGGTAGGCCAGTGCCCCGAATGCGCCGACTACCCCGTAAACCCACAGCGAATTTCGTTGAAGCGCATACAGGCAGGCGATCCAGGTCAGCAAAAAGCAGAAGTGGAACAGGGTGGCCCCGGTGTAGAGATGCAGCGTCCCCAGCAGGCCATGAAAACCTGTGAGAGCCACCACCAGCAGCGCTGCGGGCAGAGCGAAAGACCGGGCGCAGACCCAGCCGAGGACCAGCAAGCAGGCCAGGGCCAGCCCGGTGCGAAGCCAGGCCAGATCTTGCAGCGACTGCGCAACGTTTCCTTCATCCAGTCTCAGGGCACCCAGCCAGGGCCACAGGGGCTGGACAAGGCCGTCCGTCCGGTGCGGCGCGAGTTTTTTCAGCGGCTCGGAGACGCTGTGGGTGAAGTCGGGTTGAAAGTCCCTCTGCGTGGCACGGGTCAGTTCCAGATGCCGGGTTTCCAGAGGCAGCAGCTCTGCCGGGCGGGCATGGCGGCTGATGTTGCGCTCCGCCTCATGGATAAACCCCCACCCCATGCCTGCCATGGCCAGGGCAAAGACCACCCACCGGAGCCAGAACAGAAAGCTGGGGGCGGGGTGGGCGGCCATGGAGCAAGATGGCTTTTTATGGCATGGCAGGACACTCCCTGGCAAAGGGAATTCGCAATTGCTTAAGTATCGGTTTCAGCTGCCTGGCTGCGTCTGGAAAAGTCTCCTGGCCCGTGCCAGAGCCTTTCCATTGCAAGATGTCATTTCCCGACGGGCATTGCGCGCGGGATGTCTCCCGCAGGATTGCCGAACTGGATGGTCTCCTCCATGATCTGGGAGCGTTTCGCCTCGATGCTGTTGGGGCTGTCCAGATGGGCGGTGGAATTGATGATCTTTGGCTGGATGAAAATCAGCAGTTCGTCCCGGGTGGTGGATTTCCCCGTGGTGCCAAAGAGATGTTTGATGACGGGGATGCGGCGCAGGAAGATCCCGCCGCGTTCAGTCCGCTCCTCCCTTTCTGTGACCAGCCCGCCCAGCACCACGGTGGCACCGTCGCGCACCGTCACGGTGGTCAGCAGCTCCTGGGTGCCGATGGTCGGCACAGTGTTGCCGGAGATGTTCTGCTCTCCCACGATGTTGTCGTTCACCTGGGCGATGCGCAGCGTCACCTCATTGTCATTGTTGATCAGCGGCACCACTTCCAGCTTCAGCACCACGTCCCGGTAGTCAATGCTGGCACTGGTAGCGGCGATGTTGTTGATGCCGGCATTGGACAGGATGTTTACCGGCACGGCGATGCGCTGGCCGCTGGAGATCACCGCCTTGCCGTTGTTGGTGGTGTACATGCTGGGGCTGGACAGCACCTTGAAGTTTTTGTTGCCCTCCAGGATGTTGATGTAGCGGCTGAGGGAGCCGAGCTGGCCATAAAAGTTCATGGAGCTCGACCCGAATTTTTCCATGTTGAAGGGGATGTCCACTGCGCCGCCCAGGCCGTTGGCCCCGGAGGGCTGGGTCACGCCTTTCTGGCGGATGGTGAAATCATCCAGCATCTTCAGGAAATCGAAACCGTAGTTGTATTCACCCCCCAGGTTCAGCTGACCGATGATGGTGCTGATGTAAACCTGCTGCGGCCGCACATCCATCTCGCGGATCAGCTGGTCGATCACGGCGATGTGCTCCGGCGAACCGCTGACCACGAGGCTGTTGGACTGCGGATCGGCAATGAGCAGCGTCTTGCCCACCACCATGGATTCTGGGGCGGAGACCGCATCGGGATCATCCAGCAGACTGCGGTCGCTCCGGTTGCTTTGCGAGCTGCCGTTAAACCCCAAACCACCGTTCTGGAAACCCTGGCCGAACTGGCCGCCTGTGTTCAGGCTGTCGCGCGAGGCGTCAGTGGAGGGGGTGTTGGAACTGGCTTTGGGGCGACGGCTGCTGCTGCTCCGGCGGCCACCGCCCGAAGCTGCATCGGCACTTTCATTCTGGATGTCGGTATCCTTGGCCAGCGCATTGTAGGCCACAGGCAGGAAGTCTCCCACATCCAGATAGGCCAGCTTGCGCTTCAGGAAGGTCACGTCATCCGCCTGCTGGTCCAGCTTTTCCACCAGCCCGCGGATGTAGGTGATGTCTACAGGCCGTGCGATCACCAGCAGGCTGTTGGTACGCCGGTGAGGGATGACCTTGACCTTCGCTACGCTGGGGTTGGTATTGGCCGTGTTGGCGGAAGCGGTGGCGGCAGCCTGGGCCCGGCCTCCTGGCAGCCCTGGCAAAGCAGGAACAGCGGAAGGCGCAGCCTGGGCAGGGGCGGAGGCTTCGGTCTTCTCCTCCTCGGCATAGATTTCGCTGATGATCTCGGCCACGCTCTCGGCATCGCTGCGTTCCAGCTTGATCATTTCATTGGCGATCTCTGCCGGCGGAACATCAATCACCTGGGCAATCTCGTAGATGCTGCGGATGGTGGTACTGTTTTCCGTGATGATGAGCGCCGCCGCATTTTTCATCGGCATGATGGCACCGTAGCTGTGCAGCTTGATCACCTGCTGAAAAGCCTTGGAAGCTTCTTCTGGCGAGATGTGCACCAGCGGCATCACAAAGTGGCAGAGTTCCTCGTTCTTCGGCAGGTCGCGGATGGAGTTGTACACCTTGAGGCCTTCTGGCGTGGGGCTCTTGCCACCGTTATGGTGGATCAGCTTCACCGTTGTCGCATCCACCGGGATGATGGCGTAGCCGTTCAGCAACAGCGTCGCCTCAATGAAGGCTACTGCCTCGCGCCGTGTCAGCGGCTGCGGTGAGATGATGCGGAGGGGTTCGCCCTGAAGGGCAGAATCCAGAATGATCTTTTTGCCGGTGATCTGGGTGTAAAACGGAATGATCGCCTGCACCGGCGTGCTGGGGAAATTCACCTTGATGGTCGCGCTCTCACTGCCTCCAAGGCCCGGCTGCTGGGCGTAAGCCCGGGCCAGGATGAGGGCACCCAATGCCAGAGCAATCAGCAGCCGTCTCGACAGCTGCCGGGGTGTGAGTGAGGCAGGAAAAGGGTGCATAAGGCTTAGAAACTACAGGAATTATATTTTCCATAGAGATAAAGGCAATGAAATTGTTCATTTTTATTAAAAGTCAGAAAATCTCAGATGCCAAGGTGCCTTCTGCGGACCCCGTCTTTACGGCGTCTTCCAATTCTCCAAGCCCTGGATGTTGCTGGTAAACTGGTGCCACCACGGCAGCACCGATTGCCAGGCCCAGAGAATGAGGACCAGCCAGAGGAGGCTGTTGGCGACCATCAGCACCGTGACAATGGGCTCGATCCAGCGCGGCCAGGGGCGCAAGTAGCCTTTGTCATCGGCCCGGGGAGTGAAGATCCGTCCTCGAAAAACCGCCATGGAGCCTTTCCACAACCACGGGGGGAAGAGAAAGAATCCCCAGAACAGCCTTTTCAGAACCACTCCGGACCGTTGGTGATACGGCACACGTGCATAATCTCGAAAACGGGTGGTACGGCGGCGCGTGGTAAGCTCTTGGAGGGCTGCGGAGCCGTCTTTGGGCCGGTTCAGTTCCTCTAGGCTCGCCAGAGGCATCCATTCGGAGGTGCCATCCCGGCGCACCAGATCATTTTCCTGTACTGACCCGTAGGCCAGATAGCTGTGGAGGTCGTCAAAGGTACAGGGCCCGACAGTTTTCTGGCCCTTGGAGAGGTAATAAAGTGTTTCCAAGAATGAGGGGGAAATTTCCAGGCACGTTCTTCAGCAAGTCTCGCGCCTGTCAACCTTCCCAATGTCACATTCTTTGGTCCTCAGACGCTTTCCTTGATGTGCGCCCAGCAGTGTACATGGGGGTCTCCCCGGAAATACCAGATCATGGAGGGCCCTTCGATCTGCCAGACATCCCACACGCCATCGTTGCCCACATCCTCATTCTTATAGAAGGCCATGTGGAGGTGGTCGAAACCGGCGGCTTCTATATACTTGAGCGACTCCGTGGCCTCTTCCTTGCGGAAAGGTGCCAGCAGGTCCCCCAGCACCTGGCGCACCAGCCCCTTCTGGTCTGCGCTCAGCTCTGTCATGGGGATGCCGTCCAAACCGGCCTTCTTGCCCGTGAGCCGTACGGTTTTTTTACCCGCTACATCGCGGGAGTCGCCCAGCAAAGCCATTTCCCGCTGCTTGCCGCTCATGGCCTGGAAAACCTCATTCGCGCGTTTGGCCTGGAACCAGTAGGCATTCCCGGCGTGGTCCGGCTTCTCATAAAAGCCCTTGGCCGCATGGCCGTAGAAGATGGGGCCTCCAAAGGCCGTGCCCGCCTCGCTGTCACCATCGCAGCGCCGGGTGCAATGGCGGCCGGTGAGCACAAACTCAAACTTGCCGCTGCCCGGCTGGCCGAACAGGGCGATGGAGGAACTCGGGAACCCGCCGTCGCCCTTGTTGTCCTGGTCAAACTGGCGCCAGACCTCCTTCTTATATTCCTCGCTGTGGAGACCGTCGAAGATCTGCCGCACCAGATCCTGCTGATCCGCCCCCAGGACCTCGCCAATTTTCTGGGGCGTGATGTGCCAGTTGTTGTCCACCTTTAGCCGGCGGGGATCATCCCAGCCAAAGCAGAGCAGTTTCTTTTGCTCCTCCTTGAGACTGCCATACAACTGCTGGACCAGGGTTTCGGACCTGGGAAGAATCTTCTCAGCCTGCGTCAGGCCGGGGACCAGAAGCCCGGAGGCCAGCGCCTGGCTGCTGCGCTGGAGAAACTGGCGGCGGGAAAAGGATGGCGTTTTCATGGCGGTCTCTCTGAAACGTGTGAGCAGGACCTTCCCTTGAACAAAGATTCGGATTCCGGGGTTGAGAACCGGCCCTCCCGGGGCTGATTGCGCGCCGAATGAACGGCCGTGCCCCCGACTCCGCATCTTCTGCTTCCCGCCAGCCCCCCTCTGAAGAGGCGGCAGAGCCGAATGTGCAAACGCTGCTGGCGGAAGAAACCGGCAGGTCCATGAGCCGGGAGAACCGCCGTGTGCTCATGCTCGTCTGTGCCATCGCCGCATTCCTTGTGATTGCCCACTTCACCCCGCTGAAGGGCTGGCTGACCAACATCCAGGTATGGAAAAGCTTTGTGGATGACCTCGGCTGGTTAGGCCATGCCGGTTTCCTCATGGCCTGTGCCAGCGGAGTCATGATGGGGCTGCCCCGGCTGCCGCTGTGCGCGGCTGCGGGACTGGTCTTTGGCTTTGCCGAGGGCTTGGTTCTTTCCCTGGCAGGTTCGGTCCTTGGCTCCTATGGCAGCTTCCTCATGGCGCGGGCAGGTGCCCGGCATGCGGTGCTGGCCCGTGCCAGCCGCTGGCCCTGGCTGCGGCAGATGCTGGAGAAACCTTCCTGGCTGAAAGTCTTCTGGGTACGGCAGATGATGCTGCCCGGCCTGGTGCTGAATGTTTTGCTGGGGGTCACAGAGGTGGCGCATCGAACCTTCCTGTTAGGAACGCTGGCCGGTTACCTGCCGCTGAACATCGCCTTCACCCTGGTGGGCAGCGGACTCGGCAAAGGCAGCCTGGCCCAGTCCCTCACTCAGTTGTTAGGCGCACTGGCGGTGGTGAACATCGTTGGGTGGTTAGTCTGGCGGCTGGTGAAGTCTCGGAAAGTGTAATATTCAAAGTTGGTTAGACAAAGGGCTCCGAAAGGAGCCCTTTTTGCTTCTGAGATGACGAACCGGGCCGAAATGAGCCTCTGGGCCCGTTTTTGCCGAAAAGGAGGCCGAAAACCTGCGTTTTTGGGTGAAAAGCTCCGAAAAGGCGGAAAAAACTTCAAAAAAGAGGTAAAAAGGAGTTGCGGGGAGTCTGGGGCTCGGCATACTGCAAATCCGCCACCGAAACAGGAGCGGCTGAGACGAGGAGAGCGAGACGCGATAAGCGGTTCACTTTCAGCGTGTTAGAAACGGATCTTTCAGAAAACAAAAGTCTTTGAGTTTGAGGGTTTGCCTGCTGAGAAGCGGGTGGATTTGAGAATGAGAAGATTGCAAAAACGAAAGCTAAATTGTGCGCTGCGATTCCATGGGGAACGCAGGCTTGTCTTGGTAAAAGACAAGGTCAATTTGGCTGGCATTTTAAAAATGCCAGCACCAATCTTTTT
>DASWXG010000726.1:0-4154 GCA_036405615.1 Prosthecobacter sp.
AGCCATTCGCCGTGGGGGGCGAGGTCCTCATAAAACATGGAATAGTCTGCCTCCGGTTCCTGCCAGGCCTGGCCGCCGGGGGCTGGAGGGATGTAACCTCCAGGCTCCGGGGCAGGGGGGATGGAGTCGAGCTGGTCGCGCAGTTCCTCGCTTTTTTGCCGTGCAGCTTCCGCATCGGCCATCAGCCGGTCATTTTCCTTTTGCAGCGCGGCCAGCTTGGCCTGCATTTCGGCATTCTCCTTTTCCTGCATGCTGCGCTGGAGGTCGGCCAGTTGCTGTTGCAGGTCGTTGCTGCGCGCTTGCATGTCTGCAGCCTGCTGCTCATAGGCGGCCCGGGTTTCCTCCAGCTGCCGGCGGGATTCCTCAGCAGCCTGGTTATTGTTACTGGTAGGGGGTGCGGGGCGGTCACAGCTGGCGAGTGCCAGCGCGAAGAGCGCCAGAGCGCCCGAAGTGGTGATCGGTTTCATAAAGGTTGACGGACCTGATCTTGGACGAGCATCCGGCTTTTCTTGTTCAGGGCAATGGCAGAATGATCAAAAAGGGCCGGTTAACAAGAGGGTGGATTCACCGGATACAACGTGGCAGACTTGGCCGCTGGCTGTGACTCCTCTCCGTTCCTTGACCCTCCCCGATCCTGATAAGGGCATTTCCTTGCTGGCCATCTCCGGCGGCATGGATTCGGTGGTGCTCTTGCACATGCTCGTGAACGCGGGTTTTCAAAACCTTGTCCTCTGCCATTTCAATCATGGGCTGAGGGGCCGTGAGTCCGGGCAGGATGCGGCCTTTGTCCGGCGCCTTGCCGCCCGCCACGGGCTGGCTTGCGAGGTCGAAAAGGCCGATGTGGCAGCCAGCGCCAGATCCCGCCGTATGTCCGTGGAACTGGCCGCCCGCACATCGCGTTATGATTTCCTGTCCCGCATGGCGGAACGCCACGGTGCCTGTGAGATCTACCTGGCCCATCATGCCGATGACCAGGCGGAGACCATCCTGGCGAATCTTTGCCGGGGGACTGGCATTGGGGGATTGAAGGGAATGCTGGAGGAAAGCTCAGATGTTCCCGTTCTGCGGCGGCCCTTGCTGGGGCTGTCGCGAAAGGACCTGGCGGCCTATGCGGCAGCCCACCAGTTGAAATGGCGTGAAGATGCCAGCAACCAGAGTCCTGCCTACCGGCGCAACCGCGTCAGGCATGAAGTCCTGCCGCTGCTGAAGAATGTGTATGCCCGGGATGTTTCGCCGCTCATCGTACGCCTGGGAAAACAGGCGGGCCGGGATGACGACTGCCTGAGTCAGATGGCACGGGAGTTTGCCCGGGAACACACGCTCGTGCAGGCCGACGGCAGCCTGACGCTGGTGCCGGAAATGAGAAAGCTGCATCCGGCGGTGCTCTCCCGTGTGTTGCGTCAATGGTTAGGTGAGCGGCTGGAAGTCGCCGGCCTGGACGCGGAACTGGTGGAGCAGGCCATGGAAATGGTGATGGCCGGAGGACCGGCCAAGGTCAATCTTGCCCAGGGGCGTCATCTGCGCCGGAAGAGCCGGCGGTTGTGGGTGGAGTCACCCTGAGCGTACGACAGCCCGTTACTTTCGGCGTTCGAGGACGATGCGGAAACCCAGGGTGGGGCGCCTTGTGTCAGCGGCCAGTCCCTGGCGGGCTGAGGACAGCAGTTCATCAGCATCCGCCATCTGCCAGTTGCCGCCCCGCACGGTGCCCAGCACCTTTTTCTCTTTGACACTTTTGCTGCTGCCCGGCGGCTCATAGTCCGTGTCCACCCATTCGGAAGCATTGCCGCCCAGGGCGATGATGCCGCGCTCGTTCGGCGGAAAGGCACCTACCGGGGCCAACTGGGGAAAGCGGTCTTCGTAACCCGCGATGACATTGTCGAGATGCACCTTTCGGTTGGCGTTCATGTCCGCAAGATTCTCGGCATTCGCCGGAGGCGGCCAATCAAACCCCCAGGGGTAGATACCACGGATGCGCCCGTTCCTTTCCTGCGGGCTGGTGCCGCGTTCGAGAGGCAGCCCCACAGCCCGGCTCCACTCCTCGTCCGTCGGCAGCCGGTAGCGGTCTTTTGGGCCAATGAGCCCGGCATTTCTCTCCCGCTCCGTCAGCCAGGAGCAGAAGTCGCGTGCCTCCTGCCGGTCCACGCCGACGATGGGGTGGGTGGCTCCGCGGCCTTCCGTTTCGATGTTGCCGGGCCTCCTGGCGTTGGCGGCTTTCACATATTCCAGGTAGTCGCGGCGGCGTGTTTCCACGGCGGCGATCATGACATCTCCCAATGGCACAAAGCGCAGGCCCAGACTGTTGGCCTTCCATTCGCGCCCGAATGTCACTGCCTGGCGCGTTTGCATGTCGGTGTAAAGCTCCAGCAGGGCACCCGGTTTGATGTCACCTTCCAGCACCACATCCGAGAAGCCTTCTTCCCGGAGTTCATACTCCACAGGACCGCTGCGGACGCGGGGCAGTTCCAGCGGTGTGTACCCCAAAAACTCGTCATGCTGGAACACCCGCACTTTTTCCGGTGTTGCCCGGATCACCACACTTCCATAGGTCTGGCGCTCGACACGCAAATGGAAGGCCTGCCAGTTTTTCTCCTCGGCAGCGCCGTTGCCCGCATCCGCATCCCGATCTTCCGGCATGTCTTCATTGCCTGAAGATGTGTTCTCCACGTAGTAGAAAGGCTCCACTTCATAGTGGTGTTCCTGGCTGAGCACACCGGCGGCACGGTCCGCATCCGTCATCCAGAAGCGGAAGGCCTCGGCATCTCCCAACGGCACCACCACAAAATAAGCGGCTTCCTTGCCGGCATCGTCAGCCGTTGCCCGCACCACTTTGCCTTCAAAAGAACGGCCTGTGGATTCCAGGAAGCGTTTGAAAAATTTGATCTCCACCGGCTGTACACTGATGTGCCCGCTCTGGGCCGGTTTGAAAGCCATGCCCAGGCTGTTGGTCCAGCGTTCGCCGGGTTGTGGCAGGCGTGTGGCTTCAAGCTTGAGGTGATATTCCGCCGGGCGGCTGCGTTTGGCGATGTGCTCCACCTCCAGCTGTTTGTGGCCGGGCAGGCGAAGCTGGTAAATGACCGGAACACCTTCTTCGGGATTCAGCGAAAGCGGGGTGACCCCCAGCCTGTCATCCCCGGCATATACATCTGCCCCCGCAGGCTCAGACTTCAGGGTGAGCATGGGGGTATTTTTCTGCACGGCCAGCACGGGTTCGGGGCCGCCTTGCGAAGCCAGCCACATGCCAAAGCCGACCGCCAGCGCCAGTGTGGCAGCACCCGCTGCCGCCCAGTACCAGACTGCGCGGCGGGAGGGGAGCGGCTGGCCGGTCAGATCCAGGGCCATCTCGTGGGCGCTTGTATACCGGTCCTTGGCCTTGGGCGCACAGGCGGTGCAGATCACCCGGTGCAGGCGTTGCCAGACGTCCAGCTTTTCACCGCTTTCCGAGCAGGAGGGGATGTCTGGAAAGTCCAGCCGGTCCTTGCCCGTGCTGGCTTCGTAGAGCACCATTCCCAGGGAGAAGATGTCCGACTCTGGGGAGCCGGGCCCTTCCGGGGCGACAAAACCCTCCGTTCCGACAAAGCTGCGCTGCCCCAGCAGGGCTACCAGGCCGATGTCTGCCAGCCTGCAGGCCCCGTCGATAAAGATGAGGTTGGAGGGCTTGACGTCACGGTGGATCAGCTTGTTCTCGTGCAGGTACTGCAGCCCCTCCGCGACACTGGCCCCGATCTTCAGGCAGCGCTCGGCCGAGACGCGTTTTTCCCGGCGCATTTGCAAGCCCAGGATGTGGGGTTTGTACGTGTCTGGCTGGATGTCCCGTCCGCGCTCCAGATCATCCGCCAGCTCCATCACGTAGTAGTAGAAACCCTGCGCGTCGCTGCGCCCCACCTGGAGGATGGGAACCAGCCCCGAGTGGCGCCGGGAGATGGGCTCATAGCGTTTGATGGCTTCAAACTCGCGCTCGAACGAGTCCGCCTGGTCGTAGTCCTCCCGCCACACCACTTTCACCGCGCGGAGGGCGCCCGTGACGGAGCGCGCCATCCACACCTCGCCATAGGCTCCGCGGCCAATGAGACGCAGGGTCTCATGGTCGCGAATTTCGGGCGCTGTGCGGGCGGGCGCGGTCACGGTTGCTTTGGACAGAAATTTTCCGCCAGTAT
>DASWXG010000727.1:0-3080 GCA_036405615.1 Prosthecobacter sp.
ACACTCGCGGCTACGATGCCGAGGGCGACTACTCCCCCGATGGCAAAAAGATCGTCTTCGCCAGCAACCGCCAGGCCTACGAGACCAAGCTCAGCCAAGAGGACGAAGAACGCCTCAAGATCGACAAACAGTACTTCATGGAGATCTACACAGCGGATGCCGACGGCTCCAACGTGAAGCGCCTCACCGACGCCCCCGGCTACGACGGCGGCCCCTTTTTCAGCGCCGATGGCAAACGCATCTGCTGGCGCCGCTTCAATGCCAAGGGCGATGTGGCCGAGGTCTGGAGCATGAATGTGGATGGCACGGACCAGCGGCAGCTCACCAAACTGGGGGCCATGAGCTGGGCTCCCTATTACCACCCCAGCGGCGAGTACCTGGTGTTCACCACCAACCTGAACGGCTTTGCCAATTTCGAACTGTACATCGTGGATGCCGCGGGCAAAAAAGATCCGGTGAGGATCACGACCACCGATGGGTTCGACGGCCTTCCCGTGTTCTCTCCGGACGGCAAGAAGCTCTCCTGGACCAGCGGCCGTACCAGCAATACCCAGAGCCAGATTTTCATGGCGGACTGGAATCATGAAGCAGCCCGAAAGGCGCTGGGCACCGGCAGCCATGAACCTGATGTGAAAAACGTCAAAGAGGTGGCCCAGCCTGACTTTTCTCTGACCCAGGGAGACGTCACCGAAAAAGATTTGCGCCAGCATGTGACCTACCTGGCCAGCGATGAACTGGACGGGAGGCTGACTGGCACCGCAGGCGAACGGCTCGCGACCCAGTATGTAGCGGACGTCTTCAAAGGCATCGGCCTTGTTCCCTATGGCGACCAGGAGTGGTTTGAGCCGTTTGAGTTTACTGCCGGCGTGGCTTTGGGTGACAAGAACAAGCTGGCTCTGGAGGGCAGTGAGACTGCCTCTTTGGTGACTGACAAGGACTGGCGTCCGCTGTCTTTCTCGCAGCTTGGAGACGTGGCTGCGGCGGATGTTGTTTTTGCCGGTTACGGGGTTGAAACCCCGGATGAAGCCACCGGCCGTGATGGCAAAAAGATGGAGCCTTACAGCAGCTACGCGCACCTGGATGTGAAGGACAAATGGGTTCTCGTTTTCCGCTACTTGCCGGAAGGCATCAGCCAGGAGCGCCGCAATGAACTGACGCCGCTTGCCAGCCTGCGTCACAAAGCGCTGGTGGCCCGTCAGAAGGGCGCGCGGGGTCTCATCATCGTCAGCGGGCCTAACAGCAAGGTGGTGGAGCAACTGGTGCCCATGGCTTTTGATGCCTCCCTGGCTTCCTCCGGCATCGCGGCCATCAGCGTCACGGATGCTGTGGCCGGGCGGCTTTTGAAACCGGCGGGCAAGACCCTCAAGGAGCTTCAGGACAAGCTGGACACGGGCGATTTGATGGGCGGCATTGCCTGCCAGGGCCTCCGGCTCACAGCGCACATTGACATCCGGCAGGAGAAGAAGACCGGGCGCAACGTCATCGGCGTTCTTCCGGCCCGGGACAAGCCGGACCCGCATGTCGCCCCGCTGATCGTCTGCGCCCATATTGATCATCTGGGCAGCAAGGGCGGCAGCAGTTCCCGTGCAAAGGGCGATGAAGCAGACCGGATCCATCACGGTGCCGACGACAATGCCAGCGGCGTGGCCGGTGTCATCGAGATAGCCCAGTGGCTCTCGGATCTGAAAAAGCAGGGCAAGATCCGCCTGACCCGGGATGTCATCTTTGCCACATGGTCGGGCGAAGAGCTCGGCCTGCTGGGCAGCAGCCACTATGTGGAAGCCCTGGCCAAGATGTTTCGCGGAGATCCAAACGGCAAACTCACCGGCATGTTCGCCGCCTGTCTGAACATGGACATGATCGGTCGTTTCCAGAAGAGCCTCGTGCTCCAGGGCGTGGGTTCCAGCACCTGGTGGCCCAAGGAGATCGAAAAACGCAACGCTCCCATCGGCCTTCCCATCGTCACCCAGAACGATGCCTATCTGCCGACCGACAGTACCATTTTCTACCAGCGCGGCATTCCGACGCTCAATGCCTTCACCGGCAGTCATGAGGACTATCACAAGCCCAGCGACACGGCGGATAAGATTGACTATGTCCACGCCGCCAAGATCACCCGCCTCATGGGACTCATT
The DNA here is from genome assembly GCA_036405615.1 of Prosthecobacter sp. Lineage (GTDB taxonomy): Bacteria > Verrucomicrobiota > Verrucomicrobiia > Verrucomicrobiales > Verrucomicrobiaceae > Prosthecobacter. Next base: position 2,136 of record DASWXG010000727.1, read on the forward strand.
GCTCGGGGCATCGCCACGGCAGATTCCAATCCGGATTTTGTAGCCATGGAAGTGCCCAAAAACAAGGATACCCGTGGAGGGCTGCGTGCTTATCTGGGGACCATTCCCGACTACGCCCAGGGCGATGTAAAAGGGGTCAAGCTCAGCGGGGTTTCCCCGGTCGGGCCCGCTGGAAAAGCCGGGGTGAAGGGCGGAGACATCATTGTGAAGCTGGGCGGCAAAGAGGTGCTGAACATCTATGACTACACTTCCCTCATGGGGGAGCTGAAAATCGGCAAGGAGACCACCATCACCGTCCTGCGCGAGGGCAACGAAGTGGAACTGAAAATCACGCCTGGTTCCCGGGAATAACGCCCTGTTTTGTTCACGGGGCTGCGGGCAAAAGAGCCTGCAGCCCTTTTCTGAACACAGGAATACCACTGCTGGCAACAAGCCCGCAAGAAACGGCAGGCAGGTCTGTTGTTGTATCCCTGATGAATTCCGCCCGCCATCTTTTGCCCGTTTTGCTGTGCCTGACGGTCCCGGTCCACGCAGAAAAGCCGGAAGCTGTGGCCGGGAATGAAGAAGTCCGCAAAATCATGGAGACCCGGAAGGGCAGGGGCGTCATGGCGGATGACACGCCGCCCACTCCGCCCCTGGAGGCCGTGAAGAAGTTTGCCACCCGAAGCGATGTGGCGGTGGACCTTATGGCTGCCGAGCCGGCGGTGGAGCAGCCGCTCTATGCGAGCTGGGATTCCCAGGGGCGTCTGTGGGTGACGCAGTATCGCCAGTACCAGTTTCCTGCGGGGCTGAAGATCGTCAGCTACGACCAGCACTTGCGGGCCAAGTTTGACAAAGTGCCGCTGCCCCCGCCACGTGGCGAAAAGGGGGCCGACAAGATCACTGTTTTTGAAGACACGGATGGCGACGGTTCCTTCGACAAACATACGGATGTGATTACCGGGC
>DASWXG010000728.1:0-13516 GCA_036405615.1 Prosthecobacter sp.
CACCGAGTGGGAGATGCCGTATTGGAATCTGGGCCCCACGTTTGACTATGCGGAAATGGGGTATCTGATCTTCCCCCGGCCTTTTATGGCCGAACGTGGGCATCATGACCTCGTCGCGCCTGACTCATGGGTGGCTTATGAGTATGCCAAGCTTCGTTATCTCTATGATCAGTTCGGAATGGCGGACCGAACGGAGATAGAGTTCTTCCAAGGAGGCCACTCCATCAACGATCAATGCACCTTCCGGTTCCTCCACCGTCATCTCCAATGGCCGGAACCCAAATAGTTTACCGCCGGCTCTTTCGGAGAAGGGGCGGAAGCTGGGTTTAAATTGGGCGAGTTTGGGTGTATAGCTGCGGCAGCCATCCGGCTTCGCCTGGAAATGTCCCCTCACCCTTCATCTGGAGAAACACGTCGGCCCTGCCCGGGCCGGCGCGGCGGGTTTACGCTGGTTGAGTCGCTGGTGGTGGTGCTCGTTTTAGGACTGGTGATTGCCCTGTGCATCCCGGCTCTCTCCGGCGTCGCCCGCAGCTCGGCCTTGCAGCAAGGCGGCCAGTTGGTGGAAGGGATGGCCGTGCAGGCGCGTCAGACGGCGGTCAGCAAAGGTACCCTGGTTGCCCTTGTCATTCTGACAGAGGCCGGGACGGAGCAGGACTACCGGGCCCTGACGTTGGTGGAGTACTCTGTTGAGCGGGGCTGGATCCAAACCGGAAGTTGGGAGGTCTTGCCGGAGGGAGTCATCCTGGATCCGCTGTCGCAGTCCTCGACCTTGCTGGCAGAAGGGCGTGCGGCATTTCCTCTGATGCCGCAGGACCAGCCCTTTCCAGAACTCCGTTTCCAGGGTGTGAAGCTGGGTGAAAGCCAGGTGGCGGCCTGCATCTTCATGCCTTCGGGCGGGAGGAGAACCCCTGAAAACCCTGCCCAGCTGCGGCTGGTTCAGGGCATTCGCGAAGGGAAGGGCATCACCTATACAAACAGGCTGGCAGACGGGCTCCCTGCCGACTTCATAGACATCGCAGTGGTGGGGGTCACAGGCAGCATCAAAACCACCCGGCCTTCATGACGGCATGGAGATGAAAACGACAGCTCTCCGCCTGAGGCATGCGGCTTTCACCCTGGTGGAAACCGTCCTTGCCATTGCACTTCTGTCGGTCGCCCTGCTGGGAATCAGCAGCGTGCTGGTGACTGCCCTTTCCACTTCGGGTGCCAATGACCGGGACACTTTGATGGTCTCCATGAGCGAGCACATTCTCGCCGAGTTGAAGCTGGTCCCGTTCGACGCCTTGGGCGCGGCAGCACCACTGGACGAGCCTTCTCCACCACCTCTGCTGCTGACCTCCAGCCAGTTGCAGGACTCTGTTTATTATTTCAATTCCGACGGTCAGCAGATTGCCGCAGATCGCGTCCAGGCGGACGGTGCTTACCGTTGCACGGTAAAGAAGGCCCCGTTGCCGACAGAGTCTGGAACGGCAGCCGCAGGACAGCGCTGCGAGATGCTGCGCCTGACATTGCTGTTCCAAACCCCGGTTGCGGCCCCTGAAACTCCTTTGACCGTCCGGACGCTCACCGTCCGGCTGGCACGACGTTAAGACACACATGCATCGGACGCGGGCATTCACCATTCTGGAACTGCTGGTCAGCATGGCTGTGCTGGCGGCCTTGACTGTCCTGCTGGCCACTTTGTTCCAGTCTGCCAGCCATGCCTGGCAGGCCTCAGGCAGCCGCTCGGAACGCAACCGTTCCGGCCAGGTACTGATGGAGTATGCCGCGCGTGAACTGCGTTCGGCAGCATTGCCGGTGGAAACCCTGTCCAAGGCCGGGGCACCGAATTTGCAGTTTCTGGTCAATCCACCGCCGGTCAGCGTGCCGGAGGATTGTCGCAATCCGCACTGCCTTTTCTGGCAGGCACCCGTGGCCACCGAACAGAGCTGGGGCGAGTTCGCGGAAGTGGGCTACTTTGTCAAATGGGAGCCTGTGGGCGAAACCGCCGTGCCTTCTTTGCGCCGTTTCTTTGTCAATCCCAGCTACTATGACCAAACGACGGGCCGGCAGGAGCGCAATCCGGACTTCCGCATCTACAGCCACTACGCCTCGTGGCTGACGCCGGAACTGATTGAGAAAGTCGCACCTGCAGATGCCGTCAGCGGGTATGCCGGACTGGTGGCCGAAAATGTCCTGGGCCTGTGGGTCCGCCTTTACGACCCGGACGGGAAGGAGATCATGGAATCGCCCTCAGCAGCAGTGCCGGAAAGCCAGTTTGATTCACGTGCAGGCTATCGCTACACTCCCCTGCCAGCTGAAGGCGGAACAGGGTCCTCGCAGATACGCTACTTGCCTTCACGCGTCTCTCTTTCCATCGCCCAATTGCATGGCAGGCATGCGGCTCAGATGGGCACGGCCTGGAAGCGAGTGCGTGAACTGGCGAATGCCCCCGAGACCCTGGATGCGGCGGCGTTTGTGACGCGGTTTCAAGAGGCAGCTCAGAAAGATGCGGCCCTCAGGGCGCTGCTGCCCGGGCTGCGCACCTATCAGGTCAGCACTGTGCTGGAGAACGCACGCTGAAATTCCTTGGAGGACACGCTTTTTGTTAGGGGTTGAGCTCGCGGCTGTAAAGAGTTCTGAACCGCACAGTGTCATCTGGCGATGAGGGCGTCCCATGATGGTCGATGATCCGTTCCACCGTAACCTGGCGGCGGTGTTCGGCTGTGATGATGAGGCTGCCGCTGCGGCTTTGCTTCAAGGCCTGACCCGCTGTGTAAATGGTAAAAACACCTCCCTTGCAGGAAAGCAGCCCCACCACTTCCCGGACCAGGTCTTCGCTTTGTTCCCCCCTGTCTGCCAGTCCCTTGATTTCGCAGATCTCGGCGGGGCTGTCGTAGACATCGTTTTCCAGATCTGCGGGGGAAGGCTCTGCGGGCAGGCCGTAGTGACGTCCGGGCTTCGCTCCTTCGGCAAGGGCGTGGTGATAAATGTTGGAAGCAATGGTGGCCGCCTCTTCTTTTTTGGGCAGAGCCCTTGCCCCGGCGAAGACGGCGTGCAGCGCGCTCACCCGGTCAATTCCATTGAGCCCGTGGAGCCTGGAGTTAACGTTCACCCGTCCGCCGACGCTGGTTTGGTAGGGGAAGTAGATGGCGGCAGGTTCCTTTACCTTTTCGGTCGAAGTGTGAACGACGGCAAAGAGATCCAGCAGAGCCCAGTCGGGAAGCTGGAGGGTGGTGTTGGCGCTTCCTGGTTGCAGTCTCAAAGTGCGCCAGGGCACGCCCGCTGCACCGGCATCCACACCAGTGCAGACAAAGCCAAGTTCGCCGATGGAAGTGACAAGGCCGTTGTCACCGCTGTCATTGTTGCTGCCTGCTCCCATGGGCGGTGGCATGCGGCTGCCGGCCTGCGTCAGCTTGCCGTCTTTGTCCACATCTTGCAGCGGAGCGGACTCCCCTGCATCCACCGGCTGGCTGCCGAGGGTTGAGACGGAATTGACGTTTCCAAAACTGTTGTTGCTCCTTCGGTTAGGCTGCCAGTCTTCCACAGCCATGGCCACTCTTGGGTCATCCACTTCCAGGGAGCTCATGCCGGCTTCTGAAACTGCACCTGTTTGCCACATCCAGGTGGTGGGCTGCCGGTGCGGCACACGGCTGAAACAGGGCCAGCGTGTTTCCGGACCTGCCAGCAAGCCGTCCGGGCCGCTGGTCCCCTGGCGCAACGTGCAGCGCATGGCCGCTTCGGGCGCGGCTTCAGGAGACTCTTCCCGGTAAAGCAGCTTGGTCACGGTGGCATAGCCTCCTGGTTGCAGGGTGTTGCCATTGTTGCTTACAACGTCGCCTTGAGTGATCGGCAGCGCCACGGCGGCCCGGTCCTTCATCGGCAGAACAGCCCCTGTTGTAGGCGATGGCACATAGTAGGTGCGCGTGCTGGCAAAGGTCTCGTCGAGGGCGACAAACCAGCAGCGCAAGGCACCGGCAGGGAACGGCAGGGTTTTGACAGGAACCAAGTTGATGCCGGACATGCCGGCAAGGTCCATCACTTGGTATCCCTGCGGCAGGTGCAGCTCGACTTTGAAGAAGGATGGATACAAGGGTTTGGGATTGCCGGATTCATCCTTTGGCCAGTCCGGTGGTGTGACTGTTTCGCCCAGAGGCATGGTAACCGGTTGCGGGCTCACCCACATGCCCATCTCCGTGATCAGTGGCGCGCGCGTGACTCCCTGGGAGGACTTCTGTCCCAAGGCATGATCCGGGTGCAATGTGTAGCGCCCCGTTTCATCCAGCCCGAAATGCAGGGGGGCGACCACGGGCTGGCGGGATTCTTTGCAACGCACGTAGTCGATGATGTTCACGGCCAGCTGGGCGAGCCGGGGATCATCTTCCGCAACGCCCGGATGGTATTTGTCGGCAAAAGAGCCTCCCGGGGCAAAGATCCAGTTTTTGGAGGTCAGGTACCGCATCAGCTTGCGCACTGCGGTGTCAAATTTGTTAGGCAGCGTCGCACTGCCATCCGCACCTGCCCGCCAGTCCGGCTGACCACCTGCTATGTCATCTGTCAGACCTGGGTCCAGCTGGTGGTTTTCAACATCCTCCCGCAGAATGTCCAGGAACTCACGAACTGGCAGACCGTTGATCTTGGGAACCAGTGCGGGACGTGTGGTCAGCAGGATGCGTCCTTCGCCGAAGACATTCACATCCGGGTCATGATTGTAGTGCGTGAGCACGAATTTGTTGTGCTCCAGCAACTCCAGAAGCGAGGCATCTGCCTGGCGGGCATCAGCGAACGAGTTAAAAGGCCGGTTCGGTGTTCGGTCCCGCCAGCGGAAGAGAACGTCTGCTGTGCTTTCCAGTGCGGCCTTCCCGGTCGGAAACGAGAGCGCCATCATGTTCACGCGGCTGGGGTGCGAGAGCCGGCTGGGGTTGGGATGCACACTGGGATTCGGGCCCGGGTCGCGCTTCCAGGCGGTGTTGTAGTTAATCTTGGCGCTCTCGTCATCCACCCAGTAGGCATAGCGGCCTACAATGGGGCGCTTGGGGTCGATCTCAGGTTGCTCGGCCAGGTCCTCTTCCTCGGTCCAGACGGCTGGAGTACCAGGCTGGTCATGAAGGTTCTGGCGCAGATAGATCCATTTCACTGTCATCGTCGGCCCTGCTGTGCCAAGACCGTTGTGGTTGGTCAGCAGCCAGGAGGTAGAGCTTTCCTGGGAGAACATGCGAATGTTCAGGTTCGCCGGATTGAGAACGGGATTGGAATGGGAAGAGGCGGTCGGAGTTCCTGACGAAAGAGGGATGAGCCGCCTGGGAGAAGAGGCGGTAGGTTGCTCTCCGAGGGTGCCGCTGCCCATCGTCTGAATGCTGAGCAGACCGGGGCCGGTCACGAAGTGAGGGAAGACCTGGGCCGTGCTTCCATCGGCCTGTTCAGCAACTGTGCGCCGGGAAGTGTGCTCGCTCAGCAAGGCGACGGTTTGCTCTACCCCGTAGGAGGCCAGACTGGCGGCCCGGTATCGCTCCAACTGGGAAATCGCGGTCTTTCGTTCCGTGGTGGCACTGGACAAGAAGGCAATGACCACCCCGGTGATCAGCATTGTGAAAAGCAGCACCACCACGAGGGCGCTACCTTCAGGGCGGCCTTGGAACCGCCCGGCAGGGGCTGCGGTTCTAGCGGGATGCATCCGCAGACCGGGCCTCTTTCTTCGGTGCCACCGGAGGGAAGACATAAGGCAGTGCACGGCTGACGGCCATGGGGATCACGGATTTGTGGCTCTCTCCAGGGAAGATGTGATAGGCGGTTTTCAGGCCTGCGGTTTCCAGCTTCTTGAGGCGCCAGTACATCTCACGGGTGTTGTCCACCATCCGGCGGCGTGATGTCTTCAGGGCGTGTTCCTCGCGGGGCTTGTCCGGCCAGGAATATTCGTGCTCTGTCAGCGACTGCTCCAGATCACCCACGGTGATGAGCAGGGTTGCATTAAGGGGTTTCTCTTTGGCCCGGGCGGCAAAGGCCGCTTCTTCCTGGAGGATGTAGCGGTTGTTCCACCAGACGGAAGGGCTGGAGGCGACGTAGGTTTGGAAGGATTCCGGATGGTTGTAGAGGACATGCAGGCAGAACAGGCCGCCGTAACCGTTGCCTAACAAAGATTGCCGTTTGGTGTTGACGGAGTAGTCTTTGGCAATCGCAGGTTTGAGCTCCTCTTCAAGGAAGGTATAAAAGGCCTCTGCTCCGCCGCTTTCCTGTTTGGGGTAGGGCCTGCCGTCCACATAGGTTTCCGGCGGTCCGGGAGGGGCGGCGGGGGTGTAGTCCACATTCCGGCTACTGGCTTCACGATACCCGACCGCCACGATGATTCCCGGCGTGATGGCATTGTGATTGGACAGCTTTTCGGTTCCGGCCTGCACACGCAGGATGCCCGTCATCATGGGGAACAGTTCATCACCGTCCAGGACATAGGTGATGGCGTGGCCTTCAGGCGGTGCTTCCCCTTGCGGCCAGGAGATCAGGATGCGGTATTCCTTGCCGTTTTTGGCAGTGATGAACCGTTCTTGGGTCCGCTCCAGCACGTATGAATTTTTTTCGCTGGAAGCGTTCTCCCCTCCCTTCCTGGCTTCTGCAGGTTGAGCCCCAAGCGGAAGAAAAGCACTGCAAGCAAAGGCCAAAGAAACGGAGGACAGCAGAAGTCGGAATGTCATGTGATTTACAGCCCGGACAGGGCTAAAAAGCCTTCTTCCACCCCCCAATTTTGGGCAAGGCAATTCAATGGATAATATCTATCCGAAATGCTTTATTTCATGGATTCGGGTTGCTCAAAGAGGTGAGCGGACGCCATGACAGCGGCGGCAGAACGGGGCGTTTAGGAATGCTGCCGGCCTGTCATTTACCTTCTGATGAAACCTACTCTTCCTCTCTGGATGTTCGCCATGGGTTGCAGCAGCGCTCTGGCACAGGCCTGGGCAGCTGACCCGATTTTTGTCCCCGGCCCCGCTTCGGGTTATGTCGCCCCTGGCAATGCGCCGCCACAGACGACGGTGAACAGCGCAGGTCTGGCGGCTGGCACCCGGCAGATGCCCGGCACGGAAAAGCGTACCGTGAACTGGAACACAACCTCGGACACAACGGCGACCCTTTCCCCCGGCACATTTGCCGACACCTTTGGCACCATGGTCAGCGATGCCGGTGTGACTGTGGGTCACGGTGTCAGCGGGCTGATCACCAAACCCCTCCGCTGGGAAACGAACGGAGATCTGACTGAGCTTGGCACCTTGACGCCCAAGACTGACAACTCGATTGAAGCCAAGGCCAATGCCGTGAACGCCGCAGGCCTCGCCGTGGGCTATTCACAGGTTTACGATGCGCAAAATACTTTGTTAGGCACTCGTGCCCTCCGCTGGGCGGCCGGAGCCACAGCTCCGCTGCAGCTGCCGGTGGCCAGCAGCAACGACGGCTACTCTGTGGCGCAGGCACGTGTCATCAGCGACACGGGCCTCATCGCCGGAGACGGCCAGGTTTACAATGGCACAACGCCTGTCGGCCAGCGCGGCATCCGCTGGTCGGCCGACTATCAGAGCGCGGCCATCCTGGAAACCATCAGCACCGATGCGGCAGGCAGCGGTTTTGCCGAAGTGAAGGTCGTGAACAACGCCGGTACGGTGGCTGGCAACGCCCGCAAGTATTCCGGTTCCACCAACCTGGGGCTGCGCGCAGTCCGCTGGGAGGCCGGTTCTTCAACGCCGGTTGAACTCGGCATCCTGGGCTCCACCGCAGCCGGGGCCAATGTGGACACCACCGCGATTGCCATGGATCAGGCGGGCAACATTGCCGGCCTGTCCCAGAAGTATGTAGACGGTGCGACCAAGGGCACTCGCCCGGTGGTGTGGAAAGCCGGTACGACCGTCCCTGTTGAACTGGGCATCTCTGGCGTGGACCCTAACGGCACCACCCGCGGCAACATGTCTGCCATGAACAAGTACGGTTTCATTGCCGGTACCATCCAGACCTTCACCCCGGTTGGCGGAACCATTGGCCGTCGTGCCATCATCTGGGGTCTCAATGGCGAGATGTACAATCTGAACGACATGCTTCCGCCCAACAGCGGCTGGATCCTGACCGTCGCCACTGATATCAGCGATTCCGGTTGGGTCGCCGGTTACGGCACCTTTGATCCTGACAACGAAGGTCCTCTCCCTGCCTATGACCGCTACTTCAGCATGCAGTCAGACCTCTTCATCGCGACCCCTGAGATCCAGGTGTCTGTGGATGCGCAGGTCCTGACAGATGACGTGTCCATGGTGGCGTTCGGCAATGCTGCTGTTGGCTTCACCACAGTGGAGAAAACGATCACCATCCGCAATGCAGGCACCGGCCCGTTGAACCTCACAGGCGTCAGCGTGGACGGAGAGAACCGCACGGATTTCACCCTGGATACGACCACCCTCGTCACCCCTCTGGCCGCCAATGCCAGCACGACCTTCAAGGTGACCTTCAATCCCGCCGCCCTGGGCAGCCGCACGGCCAGCCTGAAGGTCCTTTCGAACGACCTCGACACGGCCAGCTTTGACGTCAGCCTCAGCGGCACCGGTGTTGCTCCAAGCCCGGGCGTGATCGCTTTCCAGAATGCCGAGATTTCGGTTACGGAAAAGACCCTCACTGTGAATGTTCCTGTGACACGCACGGGCGGTGACAACGGTGCGGTGAGTGTGCGGGTCAACTCGACCCCGGGCACGGCCACACAGGCCGACTTTAGCGCGGTGACAAACTACCTGGTTAGTTTCCCCGCAGATGATGCTGAAAACAAATTTGTGCCTGTGACCCTCGTTGCCGACGGGATCGTGGAACCGGAAGAAACGTTCACCCTCACGCTCAGCGATCCTCAAGGCGGGGCGACCTTGGGAACCACCCAGGTCATCACCGTGAAGATCCTGGCGACGGATGTGCAAAAGCCGGTGGTCACCCTCACGTCTCCAACCTCAAATCAAGTGATCAACTTCGTACCGGGAACACCCGTCACGATCACCGGCAGCGCCTCTGATAACGTAGGTATCGACAAGGTGCAGGTCAGCCTGAATGGCGGCACCTATGCCGACGCTGCCCTGGTTTCCGGCGCTCCATCTGCAACAGCCTGGACTTACGACGCCACCCCGGCAGGTGGTATGAACAGGATCACTGTGCGTGCTTTGGATGACGAGGGCAACGAATTACTGGTGGAGCGCAGCTTCACTTATCGCAAACTCAGCACCCTGACGGTGAATACCGAAGGCAGCGGCAAGGTCACCGGAGTCCTCAACGGACAGGTCTATGAGGTGGGTAAGAAGTACACGCTCACTGCAGCACCCGGCGCAGGCCAGGTGTTCGACGGGTGGGAAGGTGCTGGTCTGACGGCCCCGGCCAATGAAGTGGCAAAACTGAGCTTCACGTTTACCGACGCTCTTTTTGAGAGCCCGGTGATCGAGGCGTCCTTTGTGGCTCTGCCCTTCACCGCCACTGAGATCGGCGGGTTTAATGGTCTGGTCACGCCCAAAGCTGGCACGGCACTCAGCAACAGCACCCAAGGCTTCCTGAACCTTACCCTCACGGCCAAAGGCACTTTCTCCGGCAAGCTGAAGATCGACGGCTTCACCCTTTCCGTGAGCGGTTTGTTCACCAACGATGGCGAAGCCCGCTTTGGCACGGCACGCGCGTCCACGCTGCTTGTCGAGCGCGCCAACAAACCTTCCCTTGAACTGGCCGACGTACATTGGGATCCGGCAACGGACAAAATCAGCGGCGTGGTCAACCAGTACCTCCGCCGCACTCGCACGGCGCAAAGCGACTTCGTGCTGGATCGCGCAGCCTTCAGCGCCAAGTCGCCTGTCACTCCTGCCACCTATACGGCCAATGGCGGCAAGTACACGGTGATCTTGCCAGCCAAGGAGCAGACCAACGGCTTGCTGAAAACTGACTATCCGCAGGGCACCGGCTTTGGCCTCATCACCATCACCCCGGCGGGTGTGGTGAGCTTTGCCGGCACCCTGGCGGATAACACCGCCATCACCGCGAGCGTGCCTCTGAGCGCCGACCGCAGGGCTCCGCTGTATGCGCAGCTTTACTCCACCAAAGGATCTTACAGCGCCGCTGTGGTTCTGGACAATGTGCTGGACCTGGACAGCGACCTGAAGGCGGTCAATGCCGTCTGGTTCCGTCCGTTCCAGAACAAGGTGCAGCACTACCCATGGGGCTGGGAGGAAGGTGTGGTCCACGATCTTCTCGGGGCCAAGTTTACGGCGGGCAACAATCTGGTTCCAGGACTCAGTGAAGCTTCACCCGATGGCAATGCGTCGCTCACGTTCCGTGACGGGCATCTGGTGGAAGACCTGATCCAGAGCCTGAACATCAGTGCTGCCAACGCCGTGACGCAGCTCACCAGCGGCCCGGGTATCCCTAACCCTTACACGCTGACCCTCACCTCAGGTACCGGTGACATCAAAGGCAGCTTCACTCATTCCGACGGCACCAAGCCAGCATTCAAAGGCAAGGTCTATCAGAAGGGAGCCTTCATGGGTGCCCATGGTTTCTTCCTCACCACTCCGCCCAAACCGGTGGATGGAACGGGTGAATCCGGCGCGGTTTTGCTTCGCAAGAAGACCCAGGGTTAGTCGAAAGAACACAACGGTCCACTGCCGCTCCGGCGCGGTGGACCCTTTGCAAAACAAAAAGCTCCAGGAGTTCACCGCCTGGAGCTTTTTGTTTTTGTGACGGGCCTTGTGGTCCGGGAGTTTTAATATTCGCGAGACAGCAGGTAGTCGGCCAGTTCACGCAGGCGGCCGCCCCGGTTGCCGAAGACGCCCAGGGCGTCATGTGCCACCTGGGTAAGACGGCGGGCCTCCTCACGCGAGGCATCCAGGCCGATGAGAGCCGGGTAGGTGGACTTTTCCGAGGCCAGATCCTTGCCGGCGCTTTTGCCCAGTTTTTCACTCGTCTGGGTGACATCCAGAATGTCGTCAATGATCTGGAACGCCAGGCCGGTGGCCATGCCAAAATCAGTCAGCCCTTGAAGTTCTTCCGGCTGGCAGTCGGCGCTCATGCCCCCCAGTTTCAAACTGGTGGTCAGCAGTGCGGCGGTCTTGTTTTCATGAATGAAGCGCAGCGCCTCCAGCGGCAGCTTCTTGCCTTCTCCTTCCAGGTCGGCCACCTGGCCGCCCACGAGGTGCAGGCTGCCAGCGGTGCGGGCCAGTTCGGTCACCAGCGCAGCCGCGCCGTAGCGCACGGTGACCGGGGTTTTCACCACGATCTCAAACGCCAGTGCTTGCAGCGCGTCTCCGGCCAGAATGGCGATTCCGTCGCCAAAAACCTTGTGACAGGTCGGCACACCGCGGCGGAAGTCATCGTTGTCCATGCTCGGCAGGTCATCATGGATCAGGGAGTAGGTATGCAGGCATTCCACCGCTGCTGCGGAGAAAGAGGCGCTTTCCTTGCTGCCGCCGGAGGCTTCAGCCGCCGCGAGGCAGAGAATGGGACGCAGGCGTTTGCCGCCGGCAAACACACTGTGGCGCATGGCTTTGTGGATTGTCGCCGGTGCAGTTTCGGCAGAGGGGATCAGGCGGTCCAGAACGCCGTCCACATAGGCACAGCGGTCATTGAGGTAGGTCTTGAGATCGGACATTGAGTCTAACAAAAAAAGCGTCGTGGCGGTCGGGCCATCAGTGGTGGTTGCGGCGGAGATCCTCCGCCAGGTGTTGGAAGTCGCCTGCCTCGCACCATTTGACGAAACGTTCTGTTAGCCGCTTCAGCTCATCCCACTCGTGACGGATCTTCTTCGATTCCTCACGGTTGATGCAGTTGTCGGCGGCGGAGTGGCTGATGGCGGCGAGGAGGTCTGCAAACTGCTGGACGATTTCCTGGGTGGCGGGCATCACCTCGCGGCCAGGCTGCTTGCCGGTGGGCGGGTTCTTCACAAACACGCCTCCAGCCTGCTGGCACAGCCACTGGATGAGGTGGTCGTCGCCGGTCAGCTCATACAGCTGACGTACGCGATCAAGGGGATTGGAGGCCCCGCTGCCATCGTCTTCATCGCGCTGCCCCCACTTGTAAACCAAGGACAGTGACACGCCCATTTTGGCCGCGATTTCTTTCACATGCCCTTTGTCCAGGGCCTGGCGGATGACTTCATGGGACTCCATGCGCCTTGTTTTTCACGAACGAAGGCGGCTTGGCAAGCTGGAATCCGGTGTTCACAGACGATTCAGCCCCTGCAGACGCGGGGGCATTTTCACCGCTGAGAAGGCAGAGGCGCATCTGCTGCAGGCGGGCGGGAGCCCCAGGCCACCACGTCTCCCATGCGTGCATACACCTCGCGGTTGCGCGCGCTGTTCTCCAGCAGGTCCCGGCAAAAATGGACGCGGCCAGGCTCGAAAACGGTGATAAAACAGGAGCCGCCAAAGCGGAAGTAGCCTTTTTCGTCCCCCTTCAGGACAGGGGTGTCCGGCGAGGAAGTGTGGACGACCGAACCCACGCAGGTGGCCCCCACCTCCAGCAGCAACACCTCGCCAAACAGCCCCGTGGCCAGCCGGGTGAGGTAGCGTTTGTTCTCCCAGAAAATGCTGGGGCGCTTCATGAAAGCAATGGGGCTTACCGAATACAGCGGCCCGTGAATGAGCCGGGGCGTGTCTGCCGTTCCGCCACAGGGGAAATGAAAACGGTGATAGTCCGTGGGGCAGAGACGGGAAATCAGCACACTGCCGCGCTCATAGCGGGCCGCCAGTTCGGCATTGTCGAGAAGGGCAGGAAGGTCAAAGCGGACCCCTTTGACAAAAAAGTCACGGCATTGGGAAACATCCGGGATCACAAAGTGGCGGCCGTCTGCCGGGAAAGTGACTGCCGCCGGATCGGCGGCAATGGGCCGGGCAGCCGGTTTCAGCTTCCGGTAGAAGAAGTCATTGAAGGTCCTGTAAGTGCTGGCCGGTTCAGCGAACTCACCTTCATCCACACCGAACTTCTCAATGAACGGCCGGATGCGCGCCGCGCTCTGAGGGGAGTCCATCTGGCGGCCATACCAGTCTGAAAACAGGGCCCGCTTTACAAGCACCTGCAGCGCTATCTGGCCCAGCGGGTTTTCATAGATGAATCTCAGCGGGCCTTCGCCATACACAGCCTCCGTTTCCACCTCGCGGCTGAGGCGGTTGTAAAACTGGATGGGCTCTGGAGCGGTGGAGGGCATGGCAAAAGGAGATTCGGGCCAGCAACCCTTGCCGCACGTGCCGGGGCTGGGCAAATAAATGTCTCTTGGCCCTTGGGCATGGATGTTGCAGACTACGCGCCCATGGCCCAGGACATCCCATCGCCCACGCCAGCGGAAGCAGGCGCAGCCACGCCTCCTGCGGCGGATCCCCCCCGCCGTCCCACGGGCTGCGTCGGCCTGCTCGTCCTGGGCTTTTTGCTTTTTGGTCTTGGCAGCGGGGTGATTGCCTGGCGCTTTGTCCGCAGTTTTGGCCTGGGTATGGACTGGCTGCGTTCTGGCCTGGTCACCCAGGACATCAATGAAACCTTCCGGCAGTCTGTCACCCGCATT
>DASWXG010000729.1:0-3050 GCA_036405615.1 Prosthecobacter sp.
AGGCCACCGACTGAAAGGTGTAAAAGGAGATGGCGACCGGCAGGATGATGTTTGGCAGCGTCCACCCCGGCTGAATGCCCGCAGCGCCCAGCAGGGAGACCAGACTGTCGGCAAAAAAGCCAAAGTATTTAAAGAAGGCCAGCACAGCGAGGTTGGTCAGGATGCTGAGCAGCAAAAAGCCTTTGCGCCTGCGCTGTTCTGACCAGGACCAGATCCACTCGTGCATCGGCACGAACAGGAGAGGGAAGAGACCGGCGACCACCAGGCTGGTCTGGCTGATGCTTACCCGGTCCTGCCCCAAAAGCGAGCAGCCTCCCAGCCAAAGGAGCGGTCCCAGAGTGGTCAGAAGCACCTTAAACCGTCCTTCACGCGCTCCCACGATGGACCGGGCGCAGAAAAAATCGATACCGGTGGAGGCCATGAGCAGCGCCAGAAAGCGCAGATCCCACATGCCATAGAAAAAGTAGCTGGCTGCCAGCAGCAGGGCCATGCGTCCCAGCCTCGGCAGCGGCCAATAGAGAAGGACCACCAGCGGGAGGAACAGCGCGTATTGCCAGGAAGTGAAGGACATGTGTCAGCAGCTTTCCGCTGCGCACGACATCCAGTTCATCACCTGGGGAGCTGCATTGGCCAGAAACGTAAGCGTGGCAAAGGCGGGCTGGGTACCGGGCTGCGGAGCGCGATGATGTGCCTCGTCCAGGCACAAGTCAAAGACATGATCAGCCGGAATACCCACTTCATCCGAGGCATTCAGGGTGCGGCGGAACCGCGCCTCGCCGTCTTTGTCCCGGTGCACCAGACGCTGCTGGCGGACTTTTTCCGGCAGTTGCAGGCGCAAGACAATATCACAGCGCTCCAGGCGGAGTTCCGGCTTGGTGTTCACATAAACAACCAACTTCTTGCGGCTGAGGAAGTGTTGAAAAGGCGCAAGGTTGTCCCGCTCGCGGGTCTTGCTTTTGATCCGGCGGGTAAAGATGCCCAGCAAAGGCACGGCCAGCACACCGTCGTCAATGACCCCAATTTTGCGTGGAGGAAAACCCGGGAGTCCTTTTTTGCGGATGACCTTTCCCAGGGTGGACTTGCCAGCACCTGACTTCCCGGTGACGCAAAGAATCACCTGCCCCTTGGTCTCAATAACGTCCTCAATGGCCCGTTTCAGGTCCTGTTGCCAGGATCTGGGAGAGAGCTGTTTAGGGACGCTGTGCATAGGACTCAGAACCTGTTCGCCAACAGAATGTGACATTTTAGTTTCTTTCAAACCGGAGATCAAGTCTCAAGATCGGCCCTGGGGCTGGAACCGGCCGGGACGGAAACCCGAAAACCGCTGCCGAATTCATTCGCGAAGCCCGCAGAGACCGCTATCCTCGCCACCCTTATGCTCCAAGCTGGAATCGTCGGCCTGCCCAACGTGGGCAAATCCACCCTTTTCAACGCAGTCACCCGCACCCGCAAAGCGGAGGCTGCCAACTATCCTTTCTGCACCATCGAGCCCAACCAGGGCGTCGTGGTCGTCCCGGACGAGCGGCTTGCCGTTCTGTCCAAGCTCAGCGGTTCGCAAAAGCTGGTGCCGGCGGCCATCGAATTTGTGGACATCGCCGGTCTGGTCAAAGGCGCAAGCCAGGGTGAAGGCCTCGGCAACAAGTTCCTCAGCCACATCCGCGAAGTGGACGCCATCGTGCATGTGGTCCGCTGCTTTGAAAACGGCGACATCACCCACGTGGACGGCAATGTGGATCCGATCCGCGACATCGAGGTGATCAACACCGAACTCATCCTGGCGGACATGGACAGCGTGTCCAAGCGCAAGAGCCGGACTGAAAAGGACGCCAAGCGTGGCATCAAAGAAGCACAGGCCGAACATGCCCTGTGTGAGAAACTGCTGCCTCACCTGGACGCCATGAAGCCTGCGGTGACGCTGGAACTGAACGATGAAGAGAAGAAGCTGCTCAAGAGCTTCTTCCTCCTCAGCGGCAAGCCTTGCATCTACGCCTGCAACGTCGCCGAAGATGAACTTGCGGAAGCTTCCAAGAACCCTGACAAGCACCCCCAGGTGGCCAAGGTGCGTGAATACGTAAAGCACGCCCATGCCGCCAGCGCCACAGTGGTCAGCGCCTCCATCGAGAGCGAACTGGGTGAACTGCCCGAAGATGAAGCCAAAGCTTATCTGGCTGACCTGGGTGTCGAAGACAGCGGTGTGAACCTTCTCATCAAGAGTGTTTACTCCCTGCTGGGTCTGCAGACCTACCTCACCACAGGTGAAAAAGAAACCCGTGCCTGGACCATCACCAAAGGCATGAAAGCGCCGCAGGCCGCAGGCGTCATCCACGGTGACTTTGAGCGCGGATTCATCGCCGCCCAGATCGTCCATTTCGACGACTTGGTATCGCTGGGATCAGAAGCCAAGGCACGTGAGGCCGGCAAGCTGCGCATTGAAGGCAAAGAATACGTCATGCGCGACGGAGACGTCGTGGAGTGGCGCTTCAACGTCTGATCGATCACCGGTCCGGACAGGATCTCCAAGCTCAATATCAAGAAGGGGCCTCGAAAGGCCCCTTCTTTGTTTTGTCCTTATTCCGGACGAAAAACATCCAGCCGAGCGGTCACCGGGTCTATCTGCACGGTGTAAAAGTTATCGGGAAGCTCGAGGGCCTCCAGTTCGTTTTGCGCCACCAGAGTCAGACTCCAGGGTGTCTGCTCCGTTTCATCCAAGTCGGTTGAACCGTCCGGGCGAAAGCGGATGGCCACGTATTCCCGCTCCCCCTCCGCAGTCTGCTCGGTTTTGGATTTGAGTTTCCAAAGCGTCGAAAAAACATTGTTATCGCTGATGGCCACGCCGTCAGGCAGCGTTTCCGCCGAGCCGATCTTCTTCAAGATGGCAATGTCCTGGCCATACTGTTCCTGTTCCACACCGCCCTCATTGCTTGTGGGATCTTTTTCCACCCATTGCATCAGCTGAAGAGTCTGGCCCGAGCTGCCGTCTGTCGGCTTGACAACAGGGCTCTTGTAAAACCGCAGTTCGACATCGGACGAAAAGGTCAGGGCAAGCCCCT
>DASWXG010000730.1:0-5938 GCA_036405615.1 Prosthecobacter sp.
TGTCCATGATCCTCTCGCTCAGCCTCACTTTGAACGAGGTCATGATCTCCGGCCACGCGCTGGATGTGCAGCTGAGCGACATGCAGCCAAAGGGCAAATAGACCCACTCTCGAAAATTCTGTGATTGACCCGGACGGCGGAGCAACCTCGCGCGCTGTGGCAACACCGCGTTTTCCTTGCCATTGAGGCCGCTGCGCTTGCCGGTTCAAAAGACATTCTTTTCGAGAACCGGTCTGACTTTCCGTGAGAAAGCGGAGCCTGCTTCGTTTTGGGGGCACGGCTGGCCGGAGCTGAAGTGAATTTAGGGGGCGGGCAGTACACCTTAGCCCGCCAGGGCCGTGTTCACATCCAGCGACACCAGGTGCAGCAGTTCTTCCGTGGACAGGTGGGCCAGCATGGATTCCGCCCCTCCCCCCTGGCCCAGCAGGGCCTCTGAGAGCGCCGTCTTCTGCTCCAGCAGCGCATCGATCCGCTGCTCAATCGTGCCCTGGCAGATGAATTTGTGCACCAGCACATTCCTCTTCTGACCGATGCGGAAGGCGCGGTCGGTCGCCTGGTTTTCGATGGCCGGATTCCACCAGCGGTCAAAGTGGATGACATGGCTGGCCGCCGTCAGTGTCAGTCCCGTTCCGCCTGCCTTGACGCTGACCACCATGAAAGGCGGGCCGTCCGGACGCTGAAAGGCCTCCACATGCTGCATGCGCTTTTTCACCGGCGTTCCGCCATGAAGCACCAGCCCTTCCCGGCCGAAGACCGGGGCCAGAAACCGGGCCAGCGGATCGCAGGTTTCCTGGAACTGGGTGAAGACCAGCACACGTTCCCGGCATTCGGCGATCTCGCGGCAGATCTCCGCCAGCCGCGCGAACTTGCCGCTGTCTTCAGGATTCCACACTGCGTCACCGTTCCAGTGGCTGGGGTGGTTGCACACCTGTTTGAACTGGATGAGGAAACCCAGCACCAGGCCCTGCCGCCGCACCGGGTCCATGGAGCTGTCACGCATGATCCTGGCCATCTGGTCCGCCAGCTTGGCGTAGATGGTAGTCTGCCTTTTGGTTAGGCCGCACCAGGCTTTCACCTCCGTCTTGTCGGGCAGGTCACGGATGATGCGCCGGTCAGTCTTCATGCGCCGCAGCAGGTAGGGCTGCACCAGCTTGCGCAGCGGTGCATAGCCTTCAGGGTTGGTGGACAGGCGCTTGACGGCTTCGGCAAACGTGGCCGCGCTGCCCAGCAGGCCGGGATTCAGGAAATCAAACAGGCTCCACAGGTCGCCGGGCCGGTTTTCCACCGGCGTGCCGGTTAGCGCCACCCGGGCGGAGGCGGCCAGCCGTTTGACGGCGCGGCTGCTGCCGCTGGCAGCGTTCTTGATGGCCTGCGCCTCATCCAGGATCACCATGCCCCACGGCATCTCCTGCCAGCTTTCCGTCCGCTGCAAAAGCGTGTAGGTGGTGATCATCACATCCCGCCCTTTCAGCGCGCTCTGGGGAGATCGGGCCAGCCGCTGCAAATCCTCCCGCTCCAGCGCGGACGGATGTGCCGCCACAAACCGCAGATCCGGCGCGAAGCGGGAGATCTCTGAAGACCAGTTGCCCAGCAGAGACGCAGGCACCACCAGCAGCGTGGGGCCTTCCGCCAGACCCAGATTCTTCCTCAGCAGCAGCAGCGCGATGACCTGCAAGGTCTTGCCCAGGCCCATGTCATCCGCCAGGCAGGCACCGAGGCCGAGCGAGGTCATGAAGTGCAGCCAGGCCAGGCCGCTGCGCTGGTAGGGCCGGAGAGTGGCCTCCAAATTGGCCGGCTGCTCCAGTTCGGCCGGGGCCTGCATCTTTTCCAAAACTTCCGCCAGTTGCTTGCCCGCCACGATGTCGGACCACTCATGCAGCAGCTCGGGCGGAGCTTCCGCACCGGCCTCTCCTTTGGGCACAAACTTCGCCAGCAGGCGCATGCCGTCGAGGAAGCCGATCAGCCCTTCACCCACGGCATTCTGGACTTTCTGCCAGTGGTCCAGCACCTGCCGGAAGCGGCCGCCATGCACCTCCACCCACTTGCCACGCAGGGAGACGAGGCCCGTCTCCGCGCTCAACAGTTTTTCCCACTCCGCCGGTGTCAGCGGCGTGCCGTCCAGTACGGCCTCCGCTTTGAATGAAAGCAGGGCTCCGAGGTGCAGCTTGCCATCGCGCGGCGCATCCAGGGTGATCTGCACCGCCGGGCGCGTGCCCTTGTTTTCCCGCCACCAGTCCGGCACTTTCACCACGATGCCCGCTGCCTGAAACAGCGGGATGTCCTGCAGCCAGCGGTACGCCTCCTGCGGCGTCAGCGCCAGCGGTTGGAAAAGCCGCCGTGTTTCCAGCCACTCCTGCAAAAGGCCGCTCTGGGTGGCGGCTTCGCGCACCGGCTCCAGCAGCGTTTGCATCGCCTCTGGATTCTTCTGCCCTGCGTAGAGCTGGATGGCCCGTGCCAGCGGCAGATGCTGCGCCTGGCCGCCTGCGTTCAGCTTCTCTGCAAACGTGGCCAGAAAGGCAAACGGGCGCTGAGGGTCCGCTTTGTTTTCCGCCAGGTGAAAGGTGACCTTGCCCACCGGGTGCCACATGGGCCCGGCCTTGCGCAACCAGCCGGGGAACCCTTCCGGATCTTTCTCTGCCTGCTGGCGGATCCAGCCCGCAGTCTGCTGCCACCAGCCCTCCAGGTTTTCCAGGGCCAGGTGCTCCACGCCGGGAAGGGGAGGGGCCTTGCCCAAAAACATCTGCCGTTCGTTCAGGGTCGGGCCGGGGCTTTGCAGTGTTTCCGGGACCTGGCAGAGGCAGCCGAGGCACAGTTTCCCCCAGTCGCGCAGCCACTTCCAGGCAGGCTCCATCTCGGCTGCCAGAAAGCCGGTGGCCAGTCCGGCCAGCAGAGCTCCGGGGGCTTCGTTCATCAGCGCCTGCAACCGCTGTTCATCGGCAGCCGCCGCCTTCCCTTCCAGGAAGAGATGACCCTCAGGGGAAATGGCCGGCTGCAGCATGACTGCCTTGCCTATAGGCCGTGAAGCGCCCCGCAGGCAAACGGGATCGTGAGCCGGGAAGGCCGGTTATTCGCCCCAGACTTCAGGGACCTTGAAACCCGCAGGCTGCGGCCCGCCTTTCGGTGCAACGGCCTGCGCGGCGTACTCATCCAGCCGCGCTTTCAGTTCCGCCACTTTGGCCGGTTCGCCCGCCGCCAGGTTGTTCTTCTCGTTCGGATCGGTGGCGAGGTTGAACAGCTCGATGCTGTCTTTGGCCGGGGCGCTTTTCTTTTTTCCCGCCTTGCCGTTCATCTCAGCCAGCGCACCTGCCCCGCCGTTCACCACCAGCTTCCAGTCACCCATGCGGACAGCGCCGTTGCTCGGGGTTGTGTTGTAGAGAATGGCCTCGTGCGGCGTGGCCGCTCCTTCCGTGATGCAGGGCCAGACGTCCAGCCCGTCCAGCGGCAGCGCCTGTTTGGGCGCCGCCTCTCCCAGCTTCAGCAGCGTGGGGTACCAGTCCACCATGTGCATCGCGGCTTTCACCGTGCTGCCTGCGGCGATCTTTCCCCTCCAGGTGGCAAAGGCGACCACGCGGGTGCCGCCTTCATAGAGAGTGGCCTTGCCTGCGCGCAGAGGCCCGTTGTCCGTGATGTTGCCGGGATTCGGGCCACCGTTGTCGCTGGAGAAAACAAAGAGCGTGTCGTCCCGCAGCCCTGCTTCGTCCACTGCGGCCACCACCTTGCCCACAGCCTCATCCATGCAGGCCAGCATCCCCGCATAGAGCGCGCGGTTGCCTTTCAGGTGGGCATAGGGTTTGGCATAGCTCTCTGGCACCTGCCAGGGGCCATGCACCGCATTGAAGGGCAGGTAGAGGAAGAGCGGTTTGGTTTTGTCCCGCTCGCGGACCACCCGCGCAGCCTCGTCTCCCAGCAGGTGCGTGGAGTAGCCCCTGTCATCGCTGCGCCGGTCGTCACGATGCCAGTCGTGCCCGCCGTCGCGCTCCAGTTTGAAGTAATCAATGGCCCCGTTGTAGTGCCCGTACTGGTGGTCAAACCCACGCTGGGTGGGCAGCAGCGCGCGGGTGGCGTGGCCCAGATGCCATTTGCCCACAATCGCCGTCTGGTACCCCGCAGCTTTCAGCCCGGCCGGGAGGGTCTGTTCCTCCTCAGGCAGTCCGTAGTCCGCCCATGGCCTCACGACGCCCACCTGCAAACCGTGACGCATGGGATAGCGGCCGGTCATCAGCGCGGCCCTGGTGGGACTGCATACCGGCTGTACGTAAAACTGGTCCAAAACCGCTCCCTCTCTGGCCAGCTTGTCCAGGTGTGGCGTGGCGATTTCCTTGCCGCCCATGAACCCGCAGTCGGCACGGCCCAGGTCGTCGGCCAGCATGAAGATGATGTTGGGGCGGCTGTCCGCTGCTGCTGTCGCCATGCCTGCCTGGCTGGCAAAAAGCAGCGAAGCGGAAAGAAAAAACGCTCGGAGGGTTGTCATATCCCGCCGTCAACGAAGAGGAGCCTCTCCAGCTTTCGTCCAACTTCCCGTCCTACACCCTGGAGAAATATTCTTTAAAGAAGCGCGGAATTTGCAGGCAAAAATGAGGCTTAGGAAGAGTCTGGCATGACTTTGGCGGGAGAACGGCTTATTTTGATTTCACGTGAACCGTCCCCGCCATCACTCCGCGCCCTTGCTGGCGGTGCTGCTTCTGCTCCTCGCAGTGGCCGGGGGCGTCGTATGGAAGTCGGCAGACCAACCGGCTGCTGACAGCGCTGCGGTCCCGGCCGCTTCTCTTGAGCAGAAATCTGCGGACGCAAGGGCTGTGGTGGCGGAACCGGGCAAACCTGAAGCAGCGAAACCCGCCCCTGCCGGTCCGGATCCTGATCCCGGCCGCTACCGTCGCGCCTATTTGCTCTCGCTGGATGCCGGCAAACTGTCCTTGCAGAATGAGCAGGACATTGAAGGCGATTTCGCCCAGCGCCGGGGGCGGCAGGAGGAGTGGTCCGGCATGCTGCGCTGCCGCCTGCTGGATGCGGAAGGCAAGATGCTGGCCGAGGAGCTGGTGCCCGCGCCGGATCATCTTTGCACCGTGCTCGACGCCCGCGACGGCCAGGCCAAACCTGTCTCCTACACCGTTGCCGGGCCGGTGATGTTTCAACTGCGCATGCCGCGCCTGAACAAGGCCGCGCGCCTGGAAGTCACCCGCATCACCGGCGGCGGAACGCTGTCCCGGGACCAGCCCGTCGGAACCGTTAATCTCGTCAAATCATGAAATGGTTGCAATTCTTGTTAGGCTCTCTGCTCCTTGTCCTCAGCCCGCAGGCCCTCCTCGCGCAGCAGTCTGCCGTCTTCCCGGTGGGTGAGGTCGGCTCCCGCTCCCAAAAGCTGAACATGGTGTTCCTCTCCGAAGGCTTCACCCAGGCGGAACTCCAGTCCGGCAAGTTCGCCACCAGCGTGCAGGATGTGGTGGACTACCTCTTCTCCAAGGAGCCGTGGAACCGCTACCGGTCGTATTTCAACATCTACCGCATTGAGATCGCCTCCGTCGAATCCGGCACAGACAGCCTGGCGTTCAACCCTCAGTTTGGAGATCCCATCCCTGCGGAAACCAAGAACACCTACTTTGATGCGGGTTTTAAAACGGCGAACATTGACCGCCTGCTGACGGTCCCCCAAAGCGGAAGCACCAAGGTGTACGCCCTGCTCAACAAGCATGTGCCGGAGTACGACATCCCCATCGTCATGGTGAACTCGGAGCGCTATGGCGGCTCCGGCGGAGCCATTGCCGTAGCTTCGCTGGATTCTTACTCCGCGCAGCTGGTCGAGCACGAAGTCGGCCATTCCTTCGCCAAGCTGGCAGATGAGTATGACTTCGACACTCCTGGTTATCCCGCCATCGAATACCCCAATGCCACGGCGAAAACGGAACGCTCTCAGATCCGCTGGAACAGCTGGATCGAAGCG
>DASWXG010000731.1:0-6488 GCA_036405615.1 Prosthecobacter sp.
TGGACTGGTGAAAGAGAAGACCCTGGCCGAGTTGCAAACCCTCGACGCCGGCTCCTGGAAATCCGAGACTTACAAGGGCGAGAAGATCCCGTCTCTGAAGGAGAGCCTGGACACGATGCCGCTTGGAAAGAAGCGTTTTTTCCTGGAGGTAAAGTGCGGGCCGGAAGTGGTTCCCGTCATGGCCAAGCAGCTGCAAAAATGGCGGGTGCGTGGTGCCCAGCTGTGCATTATCGCGTTTGACCGCGAAGTCGCCAAGCAGGCCAAAAAGGCACTCCCGTGGATGAAGGTGTACCGCCTGTCTTCTGAAAAAACCAAGGACAAGAAGCCTGTGGATCTGACCCAGCTGATTGCCGATACAAAAGCCGATGGCCTTGACGGCCTGGATCTGGGGCTGAAATGGAAATGGGATGACGCCCTCGTCCGTCAGGTGCGCGACGCCGGCCTGGAACTCTATGTGTGGACTGTGAACAAGCCTGCCGATGTCAAACGCCTGGCTGCTCTGGGGGTGGACGGCATCACCACAGATGATCCCGTGATGGTCCGTGAAGCACTTGAGAAGAAATGATTGCCAGTGTGGCTGCGTTTGGTTGAACTCTGCCTCCTTCCATCATGATCAAAAACCTGCTTCTTGCCTCGGCCCTGCTCGCCAGCGCCGCCTTCAGTGCTGAACCCAACTACGCCATCCAGCCGGTGCCCCGGGATGAGAAGTGGCTCGTCCGCCATGAAAGCTTCAATGAAGTTTCCAAAAAGGGCGAAGCCAAGCTGGTCTTTCTGGGAGACTCGATCACCCAGGGGTGGGAAGGCAAGGGCAAGGCCGCCTGGGCCAAACATTACGCCAGCCGCAATGCCGCGAACTTCGGCATCGGAGGTGACCGTACGGAGCATGTCCTGTGGCGCCTGGACCACGGTAATTTTGACGGCCTGAAACCAAAGCTGATCGTGCTGATGATCGGCACCAACAACACCGGTCATGTAGGCCGGCCCCAGAAGGAGATCAACAATGCCGTCTATGCATCCACCCCCGAGCAGACGGCTGAGGGCGTGAAGCTCATTCTGGGCAAGCTCCAGCAAAAGGCGCCGGAGGCCAAGATTCTCCTCCTGGGCATCTTCCCCCGCGGGGAAACACCAGCGGACGCCATGCGCCAGCAGAATGAGAAGATCAATGCGCTGATCTCCAAACTGGCGGACGGCCAGAAGATTCAATACCTGGATATAGGCCAGACTTTCCTGCAGCCCGATGGCAAGCTCACACGCGAGGTCATGCCAGACCTTCTTCACCTCTCTGAAAAAGGCTACGAGATGTGGGCTGGAGCCATCGAGCCGAGAGTCAAAGAACTGCTGGGCGAATAAGGCTCATCCAGAGATTTACGTGCAGGCCGCCGGGTTCAAACCCGGCGGCTTTTTTTGTGCCGCAATGCAATGTGCGTTTTGCATTCTGAATGCATTGTTTGCAAAGCAGAAGGATGTTTTTGCCTGTTTTAGCGGGGATGGTGTTTTGATGCAGTTTATTTATTTTCAATGAGTTATGTTGGTTGGCTGGGTGGTGGCCCCGGCTATGCGATAGCGGGATATCACAACGCCACCTCTCATGATCCACACCGGTCCAAACCCCCGCTACTCCCAGCTCCGGTTGGCCTCTGCAGTTGTCGCCCTTCTGGCGGCACTGGCAGCGGGCTCCGGGTTGGTGGGCAGCGGTTCGGTGCTGGCATGGGCGGTGGCGACCATCGCCGTGATCATCTTCGCGGCGACCTTCTACCTCAAATCCTAGCCCCCGCACACCCATGACGATTGCTCCCAACACTGACGAAGTTTTGCATGACACGGCCAATGATTTTCGCGCTCTGGGCGCCGCTGTGAAGCAAGACCTTCATGACCTCCGCCAGAATGCCACCGCAAGTCTGGATGAATGCACCCGGCACGCCCGGGAAGATGCCCGGAACAAAGTGGAAAGCCTGCGTGAGTTCACAGTGCAAAACCCTTTCCGCGCCCTCGGTTATGCTGCGCTCGGAGGCGTTTTGCTGGGCCTCTATCTGCGCCGTTAACGGCTTTGTTTTTTCTGCCAAGCCAACCTCAACCCTCTCCTTTTTATGTTGTACACCATCGCTGTCATTTTGCTCATCCTCTGGCTGCTCGGTTTTGTCACCAGCTACACACTGGGAGGCTTCATCCACATCCTTCTGGTGATCGCCATCATCACCATCCTGCTGCGAGTCATCCAGGGCCGCAAGCCGCTGTGACCCCCCTGACGGTTCACTTCCATTTCTTCACGACCTAACGTTTAACATGTCACAACTATGAGCCTGCTTTTCAAACGCAAACCTTTGACAACAACCGAGCGCATCCATCACAGTCTGAACACGATCTCGCAAGAAGCCCGTGGCATTCTGGACAGCATTGGAAAAGATTCCCAAGCCTACACTGGCCAGGTCAAGGAGCGCCTTGCAGGCATTGCTGACTACGCCGGGGAAGCCAGTCATGAGATCGAGCGCCAGATCCGGCGCAATGCCTCCAATCTCAACAATCTGGTGCACAGCCGGCCCTATGAATGCCTGGGGGTGGCCATCGGCATCGGCCTTTTGATCGGCCTTATCGCTTCGACTGGAAACGGTGACAACCGTCGCCGCAGGTAAAGCAAATCCGATCTCAGCAGCTGACCGAGACACCTCTGCATGGAAGCCCTTCAAGTCCAGCTGTTCCCTCTCATTCGTCTGGCCACCGTGATGCTCACGGTGGCCATGCTTTGGTGGGGGCGGGAGTTTTTCATTCCACTGGCTCTGGCGGTTTTGTTCGCCTTTTTGATGAAGCCGGTGGTTTCGTTCTTTAACCACAAACTCCGCTTCCCCCGGGCCCTGGCTGTCATCAGTGTGACGGTTCTGAGTTTCTCGGTACTTGGCGCCTTGTTATGGTCCCTCGGCGGTGAACTGCATGCTTTGGCCCAGGAACTGCCAAGTTATCGCAAAACGATCCAGCAGCGGGTGGTGGCCTTCCGTCAGGTCGGGGAAGGAGGGGTGGTGGAAAAACTGCAGACACTGGTCAAAGAGATCTCCGATGCCCCAGGCGCTGCAGAACAGCCTGCGGATGCGCCCATTTTCATTGAGAAATCCACCAACCGCGTGCAGGAGACGGTGATGGCGTCTCTCGGCCTGCTGGCGGACAGCCTGGGCACCGCAGGTGTGGTCATCGTGTTTGTCATCTTCATGCTGCTCCGCCAGCACGAAGTCCGAAACCGGGTGATTCATCTGGTGGGCTACAGCCGGCTGACCACCACCACACGTGCGCTGGACGAGGCGGCTTCGAGAGTAAGCCGGTATTTGCTCATGCAGACCCTGGTGAACGGAGTCTATGGCATTCTCCTGGCGTTGGGATTCTGGGCCATCGGTCTTCCTTATGTCGTGCTGTGGGGAGCCCTCGCTGCGCTGTTTCGTTTTGTGCCCTACATCGGCCCCTGGATTGCGGCTGTGCTGCCTGCCTTGCTGAGCCTTGTCGTCTTCGACGGCTGGACGCAACCTCTGCTGGTGCTTTCTCTCATCGTCGGACTCGAACTGCTGACGAATATGGTGCTCGAGCCCTTGCTCTATGGGCAGAGTGCCGGCGTTTCAGATCTGGCT
This sequence comes from Prosthecobacter sp., assembly GCA_036405615.1. Lineage (GTDB taxonomy): Bacteria > Verrucomicrobiota > Verrucomicrobiia > Verrucomicrobiales > Verrucomicrobiaceae > Prosthecobacter. The sequence continues at coordinate 3,609 of DASWXG010000731.1, forward strand.
CTGCTTATCGCCATTGTGTTTTGGACCTGGATCTGGGGGCCCATGGGGCTTCTTCTGGCCACTCCCTTGACGGTTTGCCTTGTCGTGTTCTGCAAATACATCCCCAACCTCCGGTTTGTTGAGGTCCTCATGGGGGAGAAATCCGAGGTTCAGCCCGCGCTTCTGGTCTACCAGCGGTTGCTGGTCGGAGATGTCGAAGAAGCCGAACTTTTGGTTAGCGAGCTATCCCGTGAGATGGGGCATGGCAATGCCATTGACAAGGTCTTGCTCCCAGCTGCCGTCCATGCACGGCGGGAGATGTTGGCGGGCCGGCTCAACAAACAGGAAGTTGAAGGCATTCTCGACATGCTGAAGAGCCTTTCCTGTGAAGAGGACGATGAGGAAACAGCGCCTGCTGATGAAACGCTCAAACAAGGCGTGCCGCTGGTGCTGTGCCGCAGTTTCGACACCTCGGCTGACGCCATTGCGCTGCGCTGGCTGACCAAGACGCTTGCCCCGGGGGCGCTGAACTGGAAATCCATCCCTCAATCTGCGCTGGTGTCTGAGGTGATTGCCCAAGTGGAGCAATTTCAGCCTGCCGTTGTCTGCATCAGCGCCATGCCGCCCGGTGTCAGCAGCACCGCCCAGCTTTTGTGCCGCAGGCTGAGGCATCGCTTCCCTGAACTGAAGATCCTTCTCGCCCGCTGGGGGGCGCAAACCGCAGAAACCACGGCCGACACGGGCGCATCCTGGGTGGTGACAACCACAGAAGCCGCTCATGAACGACTGGAAGAAGCGCTGCATCTGGAGCATGTGCCTACTGCTTGAGTTCCGGGCCATTGCGTGAGTCCTGCCGCACCCTCTTCAGTTTGCTGTCCATTATGAGAACCTATTTGTGCATCTGCGGCCAGCCCGTCTTCTTCAACAACAGCGTTTGCATCGCCTGCAGCCGGGCCATCGGGTTTGATCCGGTCTCCGGCGAGATGCATGCGTTGGATCTCGCCGAAGACGGCGTGCACCAGCAAGCTCTGGCCGAGGTTCCCACGCGTCGCAGCTTTTTCCGGCGTGCCACCAAGCCGGTTGCTCCTCAACGCTATCGTTTGTGCGCCAATCTCAATGCTTGCGGCTGCAACTGGCTCATCCCTGCCGGGGCAGATCCTGCCGCCCTCTGCCTTTCCTGCTCGGTCACCCGCGTCATCCCGGATCTGTCGCTTTCTGGAAATCCTGAACGCTGGATCAAGCTGGAGACTGCCAAGCGGCGCCTTTTGTTTACGCTGCTGGATCTGGGACTTTGGGGGCCAAATGCACGGATTGAGCCCGCATTGCCGCTGATGTTTGACTTTTTGCAGAGCATGCCAGGGGAGGCTCCGGTCCTCACCGGGCATGCCAATGGCGTGATCACTCTGAATGTGCAGGAAGCGGATGACGATGTACGCGAAAAGACACGTTTGCAGATGAGGGAGCCTTACCGTTCGCTTCTCGGCCACTTCCGGCATGAGTCCGGCCATTATTACTGGGACCTGCTGATCCAGAACAGCCCTTTTCTGGAGGAGTTTCGCAGCCTCTTTGGAGATGAAACGCAGGACTACTCAGCTGCGCTCCAGCAAAACTATTCTGGCGGTCCGCCACCTGGCTGGGACCTTTTGCACATCACCAGTTATGCCGCCTCCCACCCCTGGGAGGACTGGGCGGAAACTTGGGCTCACTGGATGCACATGCGAGATACTTTGGAGACTGCAGATTCTGCAGGCTGCCAGAGCAACATTGCTGAGCCGAAGATCGATCCCTTGGCGTTGTGCAGTGAGGGGCAAAAGCCCGATGCGGCGATGGAGGCTTTTTGTGAAAGGCTGGGCCACTGGGTTGGGCTGACGACGCTTGTCAATGAACTGACTCGCAGCATGGGCCAGCCGGATGCCTATCCCTTTGCCTGCACGGGCGGGGTTCTCAAGAAGCTCTACTTCATCGAGAGAGTGGTTACCTCGGAGACTCAGAGCTAGTGCGAAATGCCCTGAGAGGGGGAAAGCGTGTAAATACGGCTCGGTTGTTTTATTGCATAAGGCAATAAATTGCAATAAGCATGAATTGCATTATGCCATGTTTTAAAAAGTGTATTATGAATGCGATATAAAATATGCCTTCATAATCAACGATTTAAATTCAAATAGGGCATTTGGCAAGATGCCTGCACTTAAGGGGAGAAGCAGCAGTTGCTGCGCTTTTCAAAAACTCACTCCCTTTGTCATGAAAGCTTCCGAAACCTCCGCCTCCAGCGCCGCTGGAACTTCTGCCGATGAAAACACTGCTCGCCGCATGGGCTATTTTTTCTTCGCCTTTGGGATGTTCATCCTGACCCTCTCCTTCCTGACCAGTTGCAACACCACGCGGGGATTTGGCCGCGATGTGCAGCATGTGGGACACAGCATTGAGCGCCAGGCCACCAAGGTGCAGTCCGGCCGCTGATCTTGGTCGCTCTGTTTTCAACTTCAACCGTTCTGCCCTATGAGCCCGCACCTGACCCCCATCGTGTCCATCATCGCTGGCATTTGCGTCCTGATCTTCCCTCATCTCCTCAACTACGTGGTGGGTATTTACCTCATTCTTACAGGAGTTCTTGCTCTGGCCAAATAAGGTCAGCCCCCGTTTTCGCATCGTCTGAAATCTTCACGGTCATGACCGCAGTCCAAACCCAGATACAAACCGCTTTTGCTGCCGCCCTCGCTTTGCTGGCGGGCGCGGCCCTGACTCTTGTCGGCTGCTCGGAAAAAAAGACACCGGAATCCTTGGGACAGCGGATCGAAGACCGGGTGAACGACGCCCTGGACCGCCGTCCCAATGAGAAGGTGAAGGATGTTGCCGAGGACGTGGAGAAGGCGGCTGGAGACATCAAAGAAAGCGTCAAGG
>DASWXG010000732.1:0-3691 GCA_036405615.1 Prosthecobacter sp.
TTCGAAAAGGCCTTCCGCGACTCCAAATCTCCCCGCTATCAAATCGTGGAGACTCCGCAGAAAGACAGCGTGACGCTGGAACTGGCCGTGGTCGAGTTTAACCCCAACTCCATCGCCGCCGGCCTCACCCGCAGGGCCATCAATCTTTTGGCTGTCCCTGGTGCAGAATCCCTGGTTGGCAGACCTTTGAAGGGGAACATCGCCATCGAAGGCCGCGTGGTGGACCCGGCGCAGAAGCAGAGCCTGTATGAATTTGCCGACAAGGAACAAAACCGCTCTGCACTGATTTTGTCTGTCCACGACTACAACGCCTACAGTGCCGCCCGCAAAATCATCCGCGAATGGGCCGGACAGTTTGAAGAGATCACCCGGACACCTGCAGGCGGGCGGGTAAGGGACAGCTCTCCGTTCACTTTTCTCCTGTGGTAAACCTGATGAAGAGAAAGGCTCAGCCCTTTCTCTTCAGATTCAGCCAAGCCTGCCGATAGGTGAAAGCGATCGCCATGATGCCGAGCCCGAGCAGCATGGCCCTGGATGGCTCAGGCACAGGCAATACATTCTGGATGTGGGTATCCGGCGTCCAGATCTGCCCCACAGCGTCGTTTTTTTCGGACGCACCGGCTGCCAGTACGGCAAAGGCTGAAACCAGCAGCCAGTAAAGAAAGGTGCGCATGAGGATTTAACGAAGCAGGAACCGGGCAAGAAAAACAAAACTGCTCACAAAGAGCAAGGCAAATGTCTTTCAAGCTGTCAGCCAAGGCCTACCGGCGCCACTGATACATCCAGCGTTCAGAAATCACCTTAGTGCCATCCTTCATCTCGCACATCATTTCCATGAGGTTGGTTTTGTCTGGCACGTCCAGCTTGAAGAAGGCACGCCAGCCGCCGGTCTCGCGGTTGAACATGACGCGCTTGTCCAAAACCTTGGCCTCGCCCTGGCTGATCACCACATCGAGTTCGGGCACCCAGTCGGCAGGCTTCTTGAGATTCAGCCCGCCCTTGGTGAAATCGATCACGTATTCATGGTCATCGGCCTTCATCACGAAACCACGGCGGGTGGAGATGACTTTGCACAGCAGACCGGGCAGCTGCTCTTCCAGCCAGGCCAGACGATATTCGAAGTTGATGGGTTCCGCCGGGGTCTTGGGCAGTTCGGCGGGCTTCCACATGGCGACGATGTTGTCCCAGGTTTCTTCGCCGGTGGAAAGCTCCACAAGCACCACAGAACCTTTGCCAAAGCCTTTAATGGGTTCCACCCAGACAGCCGGGCGGCGATGATACATGGCCTCGAGATCCTGGAAGTTGTTGAAATCGCGGTCGCGCTCACCCAGGCCAAAGCCTTTCAGCTTGTCCATTTCAAAGACGCTCAAACGCAGGTCGCGGCTAACATCCAGCGGACGCCAGATGGAAGGGCCGCCTTCCACTTCAATCTGCAGACCGTCGCTGTCATGGACTTCGGGGCGGAAGTCATAAGGTTTCGGATGGCTGTTCTCGCCAAACCAGAACATGCTTGAGAATGGGGCGATTCCCAGCATCTCCACCGGCTGGCGGAGGAACAGGGTGGCCTTGACCAGCATGTCCGTGGTCTTGCCGGGAGATGCGTCAAACTGATAGGCCCCGGTGATGCTTGGGCCGTTCAGCAGGGCGAGGACGCGGAAGTATTTTTCACCGGCCTTTGGCTGCTGGAACCAGAAGTGGGTAAAATCCGGAAACTCTTCGGGTTTACCGCCAATCGTGTTTACCGCCACACCACGGGCGCTGATGCCATAGCCAAGTTCAGTGGTCACCGCACGGTAGTAACTGGCTCCCATGAACACCATGAACTCAAAACGCTTGTCCAGGAAAGAGTGCGGGGCCAGCACGCGGAACCCGGAGTAACCTTCCGGGTTCTTCACAGCATCAGGGAGCTTCAGCTGACCATAATCGAAAAGCCCGCGGTCAAAGGGCACCGGCGTGGTGGTCACCCCGTCCACATTAAAAAAGCCGACAGGCTTCTTGAACATCCAGCCCGGGTGGAAAAACTCCACACGGTACGACTCCTCTTTGTCCGAATAGAGGGCCTTGTCCTCGCGGAAACGGATCTGCCGGTGTCCATCGTATTTCAGCCCTTCAAAGAACGGATCCAGCTGCTGGGTCGGTGCTTGGTAAGGCTTTTGCGCCAGTTGCGCCGCCAGTTTTTGCAGCGACTCGAAATCGGTCACCTCGGCCAGAGTCAGGTCAGCGGCTTGGGTGGCCAGACAGGCGGCCGTGCAGAGGGTCAGGATCCAGGATCCTGGGGAGCGAAGAGCAATCATAGGGGAGCGCAGATGCGGCGGCAAGAATGCCCTCTGCCTACGGCCAGTCAACAGGGGGATGTAGGTGCAGCAGACGATTTAGGCTTTCAAAACCGTTTACGGCCAGCACCTGCCTTCTTGCACGGCCGCCGTTGGCCCTCAAAAACTTCGGCTGACGGGACGCCAGAAAGGAATTTAATCCTCCACGCCCAGGCTAGTTTTCAATCTGGCGAGCTCGGTTTTCAGGAACTGGATCTCGGCTTCCATGCGCTCTTTCCATTCCCGGTCAATTTCAGTGACCGCAGCGGCGGGAGCCTCTGGCTGGACAATGCTCTCGGCAGGGGCGGACGAGGGCTCGCCCGTGAGCAACTGGGCATACTGGGCCACACGGCGGCCGCCGCCCGCCGGAAGGCAGGCCACCACAGGCCCCTCGGGATAGGCGATCAGGTTTTGGATCAGTTCGTTTTCAACGCTCTCGAGGTCCGGAAAGGTCTGCATGCGGTCCACGCGCTGGCGGAGTTCCCCTAGCGTCTGGCTTCCGCGGAGCAGCAGGACAGCCAAAAGGGCAATGCCGGGTTTTTCCAGACGCGGGAGCTTGCCCTTGATGTTGTGGCGAAATTTCTGCACCCGCGCACCTGCCACCGTGACCTGAAACACCCAGCCCCGCGACTTCAGACTTTCCAGTGCCCGCTGCACCGTTCCCTCATCCAGGCTCATCACCGGCTCGCGGTTGGTGGACTGGTTGCAGGCCGTGACCAATGCGTTCAAAGTCAACGGGTAATAGTCCGGCAGGGTCAGCTCCTTTTCGATGAGGCTGCCCATGATTCGGGCTTCGACGGCGGTAAGCTGGGGAGCGGCTGGCGCAGAATCTTCCATAGTCGGAAAACACTGCCAGCAAACGTGAAGACTGCAAGATGCGGAGGCAGGCGCACGACAAGGAATTTCCTTTTGCGTGCAGGCCGCGTATCAAGCATAGGTTCGCCCTTTTCCGCCCGCCATGCCCACCTACGATTACGAATGCCAGACCTGCGGCCATCAGTTTGAAGCGCGCCAGTCCATGAAGGATCCGCACCTCACCGACTGTCCCGTGGAAGGATGTGCCGGTCCGGTGAAGCGCAAGATTGGCGCCGGAGCGGGTCTTCTTTTCAAAGGCAGCGGCTTCTACATCACCGACTACCGCAGCGACTCTTATAAAGCGGGAGCTAAAAAGGACAGCGGGGGAGGATCGTCATCATCGTCCTCGTCCAGTTCAAGCCCGGCATCCTCCTGACGCCAGGAGCAGGGTCAGGCCTTACAGCCATTCGATCTCATTGGTCAGCATGGTGTCGTCATCGAAGAGAAAGCGGCCGATAAAGCGCTTCTTTTCAATGAGCAGTTCCGCCAGCAAGTAGCGATCATCTGCCCACATATCCTCAAAG
>DASWXG010000733.1:0-4943 GCA_036405615.1 Prosthecobacter sp.
AAAGCATCGCCAAAACCCGGCAGTCCTCCACCCCTGAGATCCGCACAGCCATCCGCAAGAGAATGATGGAGAAAGGCCGGGAAGATTATGAAGAATTCTTCAGCACCCTGGAATTGGACGAAGGCACCACCCGCCAGGCCGTAGACGTCATGCTGGAGAGGGACCTGAAAATCATGGATGCCAATGAACAGCTCCAGGAAACCGGCTTCATCAAAGGCGGAAAGCAGTTCGGAGAAACCTTGAGGATCGAAAAGGCCCTGGCCGAATCCCAGTTGCAGAGCCTCCTCGGAACCCAAGATTACGAAAAGCTGATCGCCTTTGAAAAAGACCGCCAGGCCCAAATGATGGCCAGGGCTCAAAAAGTCATTTCCAAAATGAACGACTGAGCCCACTCTTAGACCTTTAGTGGTCCATACATACCGCTATACGCTAGTGCATTCCAAATGTTCTTCAAAGTCTGACCTGTCTCCTGATTCACGAACAAAGACGAGCGGCTTCCTCTTGGTTCTCCGAGGACGTGAGAACGCATCGTCTCCCAAGTTTCTGCATACTTGGACCAACGCCAACAAGGAACCTCGACTTCAAGCAAAAGGGGGACAGCGATTGATTTAGGTATTGTGCCATCTCTTTCCATAGATCTTGTCCAGTCGCATTTAACTAACACTGGTGCTGCCTGTGGCATATAAAAGGGCACATCTAACAACTCGGCGGTAATGTTGGCAACGTGGCTTGAAGCGAGTTTTTCTACAGAGCGCAGGACATCACTCCCATCTGTATACGGACAGGTAATGAATGCATTTCTGAAGTAAATATTATGATCTAAACCCATGTAGCCGGAAAATTCATTGGGCACCATATGGGGGGTGCGATGGTCATCATCGGGCCGAGAGGAAACAAGGGGATGCCAGTGGGGATAATGGTCTACAACTGGGCCATACATATCAATGATATCATAAAGTTTCTCAATACTCCTCTCTTGATCCTTTTTGGGAATGCTACGCTTCACGAGGTAGTTCAACGCCCGCTCCAGCCCTTCTTTGATTTGTTCATCTGCTCGAAATGCCATATTCACGCATAAAACATACATTTCATGCACAGTCAATACATTATGCGCAAAATTGTAGCATAATGTGTTAACGTAAAAAGCCACCTACTCCTCCCCCTCGCACTGCTCCCCCGCACAGCAGCTGCCCATGGCGCTGTAGCAGTCATCGCAGATCCACAGATCATCCAGCAGATGCGCCTCCGCGCGGCCGCAGTGTTTGCAGCCAGGATTCACAGATTCAGACACCGGGACAGCCGGAGAAGAAGCATTCATATCAGGACAGGAGCCGAAGTGGGTGAGAGGGGACAAACCGGCCGCCTCGGCCAGCCTGTCCCTCACTCTATCAAATAAAACGGCGGTCCTGCGCGGACCGCCGTCTCAAATCTCTCTTATCTATAGATATGGAACAAGGCGGAGCAAGGCCCGCCCACCACCCCGCCGACTTAGCGCAGGGAGGGCGCAGCCTCGCGCGGCTTGGGCGCAGGCTTCTCACCACGCAGCAGCTGGCGCAGCAGCGGGCGGATCTTCTCATCCGTGTGGCCAAACTTGCTCATGTCGCTGCCGCTCGTCTTGTACTCCACACCGCTCACCACCTGGCCATTCTGGTGCAGCTCGGCTTTGAAGTAACGCAGATACATGGCCAGGTCCCAGGCCCAGTTGGCTGTGAAGGTCAGGTAAGGCTCATTCGTCGTGGGCGGGGTGTCCACCAGCGTGGCGGCGATGCCCATCTGCTGCACCTGCTTCACCACCTCCGGCTGCATGCCGGACATGTGCAGCTTGTCGTTCTTCACGATCGCCAGCTTCGTCAGGGGCGGGTTCGGGGCGCTGCCGGTGAAGGTGGTGGAGTTGCACTGGCAGAGAAGGAGACAGGCACTGAGAAGTGCGAGGATGTTTTTCATGGGGATTCCCCAGTAGCGAAGGAGGGAATTCTTCTCAAGGACCGTCTTCAAAAAAGCGGATGCCCGCCCTGCCAGTGGCTGGGCTGCCTCCCACACTTTTAAAAGCGGAAACGCCAACCAAGCCCGCAAACGCCCTCAAAACGCCCATTTTCACAACCCAAAAGACTCAAGACATGTCCAATTGACCCCAAAAACGGCAATTTTCAAACCTCATAAAGTCCAGACATCGTTAAAATAAGGCAAAAACAGCACATTTTCAGTTGTCATTTTCAAAAAACAGCGCAAAATGAATCTCGAAATCTCAATTTTCACCCCAACCCCATGAGCACACCCAAAATGGACGGCGCACAGGCGCTGATCAAAACGCTGGCCGATCTCGGCATTGAATATGTGTTCGGATACTCTGGTGGCGCTGCCATCCCGATTTTCGACGCGTTGGAAACCATGAAGACGAACATGAAGTTCGTCCTCGTGCGCCATGAGCAGGGTGCCGTCCACATGGCAGACGGCTACGCCCGCGCCACCGGCAAGCCCGCCGTGGTGCTGGTGACCTCCGGCCCTGGCGCTGGCAACACCATCACCGGCCTCATGACCGCCCAGATGGACAGCGTGCCGATGATCGTGCTCTGCGGCCAGACCGTGAGCTGGATGCTGGGCAAAGACGCCTTCCAGGAAGCCGACATCTTCAACATCACGGCCCCCGTGGTGAAGCACAACTACCTGGTGAAGGACACCAACTCCATCACCCGCATCGCCCGCGAGGCCTACCACATCGCCACCACCGGCCGCCCCGGCCCGGTGCTCATCGACATTCCGAAAGACAAGAGCCAGGCCCCCTTCACCGGCAACTACGACGAGCCGATCGACCTCCCCGGTTATCATCCGGAAGAGGCCTTCAAGATCGACCAGAAGAAGATCGAAGAAGCCGCCCGCCTCATCTCCCAGTCCAAGCGTCCCGTCATCCTCGCCGGCCAGGGTGCCATGATCGCCCGTGCCGACAAGGAACTGCGCCAGCTGGCTGAAACACTGGGTGCTCCTGTGACCACCACCCTGCTGGGCAAAGGGGTGTTCCCAGAGACCCACGCCCTCTCCCTGGGCATGCTGGGCATGCACGGCACCGCTTACGCCAACAAAGCCATCATCGAGGCTGACCTCATCCTCAATGTCGGCTCCCGTTTCGACGACCGCATCATCGGCAAAGCCCACATGTTCGGCCGCAATGCCAAGCTCATCCACATCGACATCGACGCGGCCGAGTTCAACAAGATGATCCAGGTGGACGTGGCCATCAAAGGCGACGCCAAGGCCGCCCTCGCCGCCCTCCTTCCTCACGTGGAAAAACTGCCCACCGAAGACTGGGTGGCGCACGTGGACGGCTACAAGAAAAAGTTCCCCCTCACCTACAAGAAGCAAGGCGGCCTGCGCATGCAGCAGGTCATTGATGAACTGTACGTCCTCAGCAAGGGCAAGGCCATCGTCACCACCGACGTGGGCCAGCACCAGATGTGGGCCGCCCAGTTCTACAAGAACGACGAAAGCTACCACTGGCTCAGCTCCGGCGGTGCCGGCACCATGGGCTTCGGCTTCCCCGCCGCCATCGGCGCCCAGCTCGCCTGCCCGGACAAGCTCGTGGTGTCCATCTCCGGCGACGGCGGCTTCCAGATGACCCTGTTTGAACTGGCCACCGCCGCCATTCACAAGCTGCCGATCAAGATCCTCATCCTCAACAACAGCTACCTCGGCATGGTCCGCCAGTGGCAGGAGCTGTTCTTTGAAAACCGCGAAAGCGGCGTGGATCTCGTGGGCAACCCCGACTTCGTGAAGCTGGGCGAAGCCTACGGCATCAAGGGCTGGCACATCCGCCGCCCCGCCGATGTCGAGCGCGTGCTGCAGCAGGCCCTGGACTACAACGACGGCCCCTGCATCATCGAAGCCGAGTGCATCAAGACCGAGAACGTGTTCCCGATGATCCCCGCCGGGGCCGCCCTCGAGGACATGCTCATCGAGGCACCGAAGCACAAGATGGACAAGCCCACCGGTTCCACCTGATGAAACCACCCGGCGCGGAAAGGAAAGCCCCCGCCTCACCAGCCCTCCCTTCCGCGTCACGGGTCCTCTGATGAAACTCAACACCGTCATCAAGGGCGATGCCCTGAAGGAGCTCAAAAAGCTCCCGCCGGCCAGCGTCCAGACGGTGATCGCCGATCCGCCTTACTTCAATGTTCTCGAAGATGAAGCCTGGGACACCCAGTGGACATCGCCCGAGGACTACCTCGCCTGGTGCGAGGCCTGGGTGGCCCAGTGCCTGCGCGTCCTCAAAGACGACGGCCTGTGCTTCATCTTCGGCCAGCTGGGCAAGCGCGAACACGCCTTCATTCACCTGATGTCCCGCCTCTGCCAGCAGCACGCGTTTCACGATCTCATCATCTGGGACCGTGCCGTGGGCTACAATGAGCGGCGCGACAGCTTCACCCCGCAGTATGAGATGATCCTCGTCCTGCGCAAAGGCGACAGCGACAAGGTGAAGTTCAACAAAGACGCCGTCCGCATCCCCTACGATGCCGACAAGATCTCCGCCTACCTGCGGGATCCGCGTTACAAGAACCTGGAGGCCCGCAAGGCGCATCTGGACAAGGGCAAGTTCGCCACCAACATCCTCCGCGTGCCCAGCCTGAAAGGGCTCACCAAGGAAAAGTGCGGCCACCCCAGCCAGAAACCCCTGGCCCTCATCGGCAAACTCATCGCCTGCGCCAGCGACGAAGGCGACCTCGTCCTCGACCCCTTCCTGGGCAGCGGCACCACCGCTGTCTCCGCCGAAACCCTCGGCCGCCAGTGGATCGGCATCGAGCACCACGCCACCTACGCCCGCCTCGCCCGCAAACGCCTCAAAGACCTCCGCAAAAACGCCGCAGACACCGGAACAGAAACCGGCGACACCGCCGCGGCCTAACCGAATTTGATTTCCCTGCCTCTTTATTTCATTTAACACACCCCGCATA
>DASWXG010000734.1:0-6007 GCA_036405615.1 Prosthecobacter sp.
TGGTCGTGAGCCAGTTCACCCTCCATGCGAGCACCAAGAAGGGCAACCGCCCCAGCTTTATCCGCGCGGCACGCCCAGAAACGGCCATTCCGCTGTATGAACACTTCAAGACCTGCCTGGGCAAAGAGGTGCCGGTTCAGAGCGGAGTTTTCGGCGCGGATATGCAGGTGGCCTTGATAAATGACGGTCCGGTGACGATTTGGATGGACTCCAAGGCCAAGGAATAACCTATAATCATGCAAAAATAATCACTTTCGGGTTGCGCGACGTTGTGTTGCGACCAATTTCCACATTCCCGCCAATTTATCTGATCCCTTCCTCTATGCGCCGTCGCTCCAATCCACTTTCCGAACGCAACATCAAACGCATTGACACCCGCAGCGACGCCTCCAAGCAGACGCATGGTTTCCAGGTGTGCATTTCGAGAAACGGATCCCTGCATACGAAGCATTTCTCGGACAGCCTCTACGGTGGCACCAAAGGCGCGCTGAAGGTGGCACGCGAATATCGCGACCAGCTCCTGGGTGAAATGCCAGAAATCGAGGCCAGCCGCATTGCCCACACCACCAATGCCAAGAACAAGAGCGGCCACGTGGGCATCTCCTACCGCAAATACAAGACGGCCAAGGGCAAGGTGACCCGCCTCATTGCCGTCTCCGTGCGCGCTGAGAAGGGCAAAACCGTCTCCCGCGTGTATCGCTACACCAAAGAGACCCACGACGAAGTGCTGGCTGAAGCCATCTCCTTCCGCGAAGATCTCCTGCAGCAGCGCCTGGCCCGCGAAGGCGGCGTGACCGGCATCGTGAAGGCCAAGGCACCGAAAGGCTCCAAGAAGGCTGCTCCTGCGGCCTCCACCAAAAAAGCCGCTCCAGCCAAGAAGGCTGCCAAAGCTGCGAAGAAAGTCGCCCCGGTGAAAAAAGCCGCCGCCAAGAAGGCTGCTCCGGCCAAGAAAGCCGTGAAAGCTGCCAAGAAGGCCGCTGCCCCGGTGAAAAAAGCGGCTGCCAAAAAGGCGGCCCCAGCAAAGAAAGCCGCTAAAAAAGCTGCCAAGAAGGGCAAGCGTTAATCAAACGGCGGTTCTGCAGCTCCAACTTCCCCAGGGTGGGTTCCGATAAGGAACCCACCCTTTTTGTTAGCGGGAATGTGGCGGGTGACACGATTTCACATCTTGGAGGGGGATATCAGCCGGGTCGTCCGCACCTTCAGATGCCAGAGAGTGACGGCATCCTGCCGTCAGCAATGAGACCAAGATGGCCTCACTCCGGACTCCGCGCACAGGCCATTGCCAGCCGTGGTCACCTCAAGCAACCTCGGCCTTCGGCAGCCTCCTCAGCGTAAGCAGAAAGGCTGCTCCCCTGCCATCACCGGGCTTGAGATAGGTCAGTTCACCTCCCTGTTCCCTTGCCAGTTGACGGCTGAGGGCGAGTCCCAACCCGACCCCTGGTGCGCTGTGGGCGGCCTCCGTGGCGGACTTGCTGAACGGCTGAAACAGACGCTTCTTCTGGCACTCGGGCAAACCTGGGCCGTAGTCGCGGAACTGGATGCAGATCTCTGAGGCGGAAGCGGTGACATTCAAATCCACGCTCGCAGGCTGGCTGTCGGGGGCTGCATATTTGCAGGCATTGTCGGCCAGGTTTAACAAGATTTGCTCCACGGCCATGGCATCGGCGCGCAGCCGGGAGGCAGTCACTTCAGCGCCGGTCTCCACATGGAGTTCCAAACCGCTTTGGGCCAGCCTTTGTTCCAGCCTGGGGACCACCCTGTCTAACAGCTGGTTTGTCTTCAAATCCTCCATCCGCCCGGCGGTCCTGCCCTTTTCGATCCGGGAATACGCGAGCACATTTTCCACCAGGTGCATGAGGCGGGTGGATTCATCGCACAGTGTCTGCAGATACCCCCGCCGCCGGTCAGGGTCGGGAACCATGTCGTCGGCCAGCATTTCGGAATACAGGCGGAAGGTGGTCAAAGGGGTCCTCAGTTCATGGGTTACCGCAGAGACGAAAGCTCCACGACGCTCGCTGAGGAGAACCGCCCGGTGCAACACATAAGCGATGGCGGCAGCCGCCACGAGCAGGCACCCCCAAGCGACAGCCAGAGCTGGCCGCATCGTGGAAACTTCCTGGACCGCGGTGGAGGGAACTTGCCCGGCCAGCAAACGCAACGGAAGGGTTGCCAGGGCTTCCGCGTCATTGCGTGCTTGTGTGACACTGACCGGAAGCAAGGTGGCATTCGGAAGAAGATCCTGCACGCTTTCCAGCAGCCTGGTGCGGAGCTGCGGCCAGTCCAGCCATACACCCTGCACGCGTGGAGTGCCTTCCAAGGTTGCCGAGCGGATCAGCAGAAGTTCGTCGCCTAACCACACCGGGCTGAGGTCCCCTACCGTGGCAGGCAGGGACTGAGGTGGTGCAGAAGCGGCCGGTTGTGTCGCAGGCTGGCTGGCAGCGGCAGCAGGCAAAGTTTCCTGTTTCTGATAACGGCTGGCCGTGGCATCCAGGGTTTTATCCGCTGTGGCTGGGGCAGATTCGGAAAGGGCTTTGGGTTGAGTTTTGGACTTGGGCGAAAGGCTGGGGACAGCCTTTTTCAGCATCGGCTTTTGCCCTTCCTGCTTTTCCTGCGCAAGGTTAGAATCCAGAATGATGGAGCGGCGGTTCTGCTCGACCTTGTTGAAAAAAGCATTCGAGGATGCCTTCAGAGATTGATACAGCTCCTCCGGCTTCGGGGCTTCCTTTTCCTGGGTCGCCTTGATTTCATGCTGCGGAGCAGGCTTGATGCCGATCATCGTGGAGGCATGGGCTGGCAGAGAGGGAGGCTGCAAGTTGGGATGCTTTTTTAGCAAGTCTTCCAGCTTTTGCAGACGGCCTGCTGCCGCTGCCGTTTGCGGGGTCAGCGTGTACCAGTTGGTGGCCAGTTCCCTCTGGCTCCCTGCCGGTGCCTGAGGGCTGCTGAGAACGGCCTGGCCCGGAAGCTTTTCAAAATGCAGCTGCACCAAGTCCGGCAAACTTCCGAACAGCGGCGATGGCATCAGGGCTTCGCCTTTGGGGATGCTGCGCGTCTTGCTGGCAAAGACATCATCCGGGGCGTAAAAGGCCTGGTAGTGGTAGGCGGGCCTGGCATTCTCGCGGATCAGCAGCGCACTGGCGAGCGAGTCCATGCGCCACAGGGCCAGCCGCATTTTTTCCTGCACGCTGTCTTCTTCGTCAGCGGTCTGGCGCTGCTTTTCCATTTCAAGCATGCGCACACTGATCCAGCCCAGCGCGGCGGTGAAGACCAGCAGGCTGAGCAAGAAAAGAAACCAGCGGAAGACAGGGCGCATGGGTCGGATCAAGTTTCTGAGGTTTCCGGACTGGCGGGACAAAGCATGTAGCCCTTGCCCCGCACCGTCAGCAAAAAGCGGGATTCACCGCCATTGTCCCGCAGCTTGCTGCGGAGATTGGCAATGTGCATGTCCACGGTCCGTGTTTCCAGGTGCTTGGGCTCGATGCGCCAGACACGCCGCAAAAGCTCCTCTCGCGAAATGGCCCGTCCGCGATGCGCCGCCAGATATTCAATGAGCGCGCACTCCCGGTCTGACAGTTCCTCGCGCCCGCCATCAGCATACCGCAATTCCATCCGTTCCAGATCCGCCACGCCCTCAGGAAAGCTGACCTGCTGCACAGGTTTCGGGCGCTCGGGCGAGCGCCGGAGCACGGCCTCCACCCGGGCCAGCAGTTCGCGCACGCTGAAAGGTTTGACGACATAATCATCAGCCCCCAGCTTCAAGCCCTTCACCCGATCACCTTCCTCACCGCGGGCGGAAAGGATGATGACCGGTGTTCCCGGCCTGTGCTCCCGGAGGGCCCGGAGAATTTCAAACCCGTTGTGGTTGGGCAGCACCAGGTCCAGAAGCATCAGGTCAAAAGAAGCCGTCTGCGCCTGGGCCATGCCTGAAATTCCCTCGGCGGCTTCCAGCACTTCGTAACCGGAAAACCGCAATGCATCCGCCACACCCCGGCGGATGGCACTGTCGTCTTCGATGACCAGAATGGTAGGCATGGCTCAGGTGAGATGAGGGTGGAGTTTACACGAGATGAGCCGCAAGGCTCAACGGATTAGCGGCACACCGGGTCTTTTCCTTCCGTTTCGGTGCCTTTGAACGGGATGTGAGTTGTATGCACATCCAGCAAGGGGCCAAGTTCAAAGACCTGGGTGTAACCGTATCCCAGCAGGCTGGTGAAGGTGTGCAGATTGAGCGCGGTACTGATGCTTTTGCTGGCAAATGAAACCGGACTGTTCTCGAAGTTGTTATTGCAGTAGATCAGTACCGGGGTGTTTTTGGCTGGAATGATTTTGGCCAGAGCTGCTGCATTAAAATCCGGCAGACTGAGATTCACCGCCCCCTCAATGTGCCGCAGTTTGAATTTCTCCGCACTGCGGGCGTCCAGCAGAACCACACCGGATTGCTTCATCATCTTTAGAAACTGATCTTCAGTCAGGCGGCGGGTGGCGCGCAGCTGGTCGGCTTCCGCCACATTCTGGCGAAAGCCTTCAAAGGAAATCAGCGGATTGGCTGGCACAGTCTTGCCTGCTTGCGGCTCGGCCATGGCGGCTGCCTGGAGCGACAGCAGCAGGAGACCGTAAAATGCGCTCGTTTTCATGGCATTCAAGTTGGGCGGAGGATCCTTATTGTTTAAAGCTCACACCGCGTTTTTCAGCCTGCTCGCGCACGGCTTTGACGATGGCTTTGTCCAGGGTGTCGTCTCCGCCTTTTTCCTTGGTCTTCTCCTGCACAAATTTCACGCGTTCTTCGTTCAGGCGCTTGATCTCGACCTGAATTTGTTCCCGCTCGACGGCCTTTTTGTCCAGATAAGCCTGGCGCTCTTCGGGCTTCAGACTGCGAAGCTCTTCGGGAAGCTCCTCTTCCTTCAGTTTTTCCAGTTTGACTCCATCCTTCTTGTTAGCGTCCACCAGGTCCCAACTGCTGTTCTTGTAGTTGGCCGAGGCTTTCGTCAAAGCCCGCTGAACTTCTGCGCCCTCCTTCTTGTAGCTGGAGGCATTGCTGTCCTGGGCTTTCTGGTTGGCCACTCCGCGGGCCCCATCTTTGCCGTAATGGATGTAAGTTTTGTTCAGCTCGATGCTCAGCCGGGTGATTTCTTTGTCCTGCGGAGCTTCGATGTGAACGATGGCCTTGTCCTGGTTGATGGTCAGAAAACGGCCTTCCGCCAAAGCAGCGCCGGTGCGCCAGCCACCCGTTTCGCCATCTCCCTGGGCCCCGCAATGGATGGTATTGACGACGATTCCTTTCTGGATGGCAGCTTTGCAGGCATCCTGGGCATTCACAGGCCCCTGGGTGAAGGGTTCATTGCCGGCGATGAACAGAGCCCTGTAAGTCTGGCCGCCTTTGTCCCATGTGAGTTTGTCGAGAGCATCGCGGATCACGGCACCGCAGTACTCGTCACCACCATTGGTGGTCAGCTTGAAGAGCTGTTCGGACACCTTGTCCAGGTCACGGGTGAACGGCAGCACCTGACGGATGTAGTTGGTGCCCACGCTGAGGCTGTTGTTGCCGTATTCATAGAGGGCCACCTGCACCACAGGTGTTTTGCCGCTTTGTTTGGCGTCATTGAATTCATTGACGATTTTCCACAGCTGGCTTTTGGCCTGTTCGATCAGGCCGTCCATGCTGTTGCTGGTGTCCAGAAGAATGGCAATCTGGACCAGGGACTCATTGTCCCGGATGGCATTGTCATTGTTTCGGGAAGGTTCGGCGGCCTTGAGCGGGAGCAGAGCTCCGGCAAGAAGGCTGAGGAGACTGAGACGCAGAGAGAAAGAATGTGTTTTCATGGCACCCCCAGCCTGCGCCAGCGCCCCCGCCGTGTCTGTAAAGCGGATGTAAAAGGAGATTGGGAAGTGCAGAATCCCCGGCTGAACCGCTACCGGAAGTCATGAGACTCCACGCGCGTCTGCTGCAATTCCTCGTAACGCAAAGCAGTGATCCGGCGGGCCAGCACGGTGATCACCCCCTCATGATTTT
>DASWXG010000735.1:0-6655 GCA_036405615.1 Prosthecobacter sp.
CGCGGCTTCAGTGTCAATGAAATCATCCGGACGGTGGAAGAAGTCACTGGCAAGACCATCCCCGTCAGCTACGGGCCGCGCCGTGCTGGCGATCCCCCGGAACTCATCTGCCAGCCTGCCAAGGCCAAGGCCCTCCTCGGCTGGGAAGCCCGGCACAAGGATCCTCGGGAGCACATCGAGAGCGCCTGGAAATGGATGACAGGTCCCCGTAAGGGCCGCTACTCGGAATAGTTCCCGGCACAAACTCAGGTCTGGCCAGGCAACCCGTCAGGGCTGGAAAGAAGGAATGGCCCCGCCACGAGCGTACTCTGCGCTTGTCGTCCGTTCGCGCTCCCGATAAAACAGCGGCGGAGATTTGCATCCACCCAACCCAAGCTTGCCACCGCCATGTCCACCTTCCTTGCCGAGGTCCTCGGCACGCTTATCCTGGTTCTTCTCGGCGACGGAGTGGTCGCCAACGTTGTCCTCGGTAAAACCAAGGGCAACAGTTCCGGCTGGATTGTCATCACCGCCGGCTGGGCCTTTGCCGTCACCATCGCGGTGTATTGCACCAGCGCCATCAGTGGAGCGCACCTGAATCCCGCAGTCACCCTGGCCATGGCCAGCATCGGCAAATTCGACTGGGCCCTGGTGCCCTCCTACATCGCCGCCCAGATGCTGGGTGCCTTCCTCGGGGCAATCCTGGTCTGGCTCAGTTACCTGCCTCACTGGAAAGAAACACCGGACGCCGGCTCGAAACTCGGCACCTTCTGCACCGGCCCGGCCATCCGCCACCCTGTTTCAAACCTCATCTGCGAGGCGATTGGCACAGCCATGCTGGTGGTCGGCCTGCTGGCGATTTTGACCCCGGAAAACCTCGTCCCAGGCACCGGTTTTGACAAAGCCTTCTCCCCTGCCCTGGTCGGCATCCTGGTGTGGTCCATCGGGCTGTCTTTGGGCGGTCCCACCGGCTACGCCATCAACCCCGCCAGAGACCTGGGGCCCCGCCTTGCCCATGCCCTCCTGCCCATTCCAGGGAAAGGTGGATCAGACTGGGGTTACGCCTGGATTCCTGTCGCCGGCCCCATCCTGGGCGGCATTGGCGGCGCACTGCTTTACAAAGCCCTGTGGTCAGGCGCGGCGACCGCACTGTAGAAATACCACGCCGTCCCCCCTGTCCGCAGTTTCTTGCGGTCCGTTGATTGACCTCGCACCCCGGGGCCGTTTTTGCCTTCCGTCTTCCCGTCATGCCATCCCGCCGTTCCTTTCTCACCTCGGCCACCGCCGCGTCATTTGCCCTCTCGTCTCTGCCCATCCTTGGCCAGTCAGGCAATGGCAAAAAATACCGTACCGCGCTGATCGGCAGCGGCTGGTGGGGCATGAACCTTCTGCGTGAAGCCATGGCCTCCGGCCGCACCAAGGTGGTGGCGCTCTGCGATGTGGATGAAAATGTCCTCAACAACGGCCTCGAAGATGTGAAGTCCGAGAGCGGTGATGAAGCCAAGGGCTACAAGGATTACCGGGAACTCCTCGCCGAAGCCAAGCCGGAGATTGTCATCATCGCCACGCCCGACCACTGGCATGCCCTGCAAAGCATTGCCTGCTGCAAAGCGGGAGCTCACGTGTTTGTAGAAAAACCGACCGGCCACACCATCAACGAAAGCCGTGCCATGGTGAAGGCGGCCAAAGACGCCGGTGTCGTGGTCCAGGTGGGCCTGCACCGCCGCATCGGCCCGCACCACGTGGGGGCCATGAACTTTCTGAAATCTGGCAAGGTGGGCAAAGTGGGCATGGTACGCCTGTTTGCCGACAGCAAGGGCGGGCCTGAAGCGCCGAAACCCAACAGCAAGGTTCCGGAAGGAATGGACTGGGAAATGTGGTGCGGCCCCGCCCCCATGCGGCCATTCAATACCAAGATGCACCCTGGAGGCTGGCGCAGCTTCCTCGACTATGCCAACGGGACCATGGGCGACTGGGGTGTGCACTGGTTGGACCAAGTGCTGTGGTGGAGCGGTGAAAAGGGCCCGAAAAAAGTATTCTGCACCGGTGGTCGCCCGATCTTCGGCGAGGCTGTTCTAAACGAGAAAGAGCAGACCACGGACGCACCCGATCATCAGGTGGCGACCTTTGAATTCGAGCAGTTCACCGCCGTGTGGGAGCACCGCAAGTTCGCCGAGAACAACAACGAGAAACACAAGATCGGTGCCTATTTCTACGGTGAAAAAGGTGTGCTTCACATCGGCTGGCGCGATGGCTGGACCTTCTACCCCGTCAACGCCAAGGAAGCCCCCACCCATGGCGACCACCAGTTGCAGGAGCCGGACGGGCACAACATCGCCCTGCTGTGGGAAGATTTTGTCAAAGCCATCGAGACAGGCAGCAAACCCGTGGCCGACATCGAAAGCGCCCACCGCTCCTCATGCCTGCCCATGCTCGGCATGCTAAGCTGGAAGGCGGGCCGCAGCATTCAGTGGGATGCGGAAAAAGAGCAGATCATCGGTGACCCCGAAGCCAGCAAACTGCTGAGCCGCAAATACCGCGGCTCCTGGGAATACCCTGTCGTTTGAAGCCTCGCCCTGACATCTCCTCAAGTTTGAGAAGCCGCTCCATTCCTAGGTGTGGCCCTCATTGACAGAGGCGTGTCTGCCAGCGAGAGGAAATAATCGGAAGGACGAATGCTGGTCCCTCACTGCCACCAGCCCCGTCCTTCCCGCTTTCCTGATGAACACACCCAAAGACGAATGGATTCAGGCCCTTGTGGCCTTCGCCGCCCAAAAGTACGAAGAAGAACCGGTGCCGATCCGTCAGCAGTTCACGGCGGCGGAAGAACAGCAATGCCGCATCATTGGCGGGCATCTGATCACCTGGCTCAAGAAATGGGGACCTCCGCTCATCCAGGAGCGGAATGTTCTGGCGGAAACAGGCGGCTGGGGCAAAGACCCTCATGTCGTGTTCCTGACCACCGGATCCGGGCTGGCTGCCGCCAGTGAGATCCTTTCCGGGGCTGAAGAGCAAATCACCTGGCTGACGCCTGAGCAGTTTGACGAATTCACTTCCACGCACCCGGATGACGGACTGGCTCATCACTGCGTGCTGGAATCCTGGTTTGAGCCTGCGCCCGCCGAAGAAGAAGACAAACTGCGTGCAGAGTATGCCCAGGGCAGGCCCGGGACTCTGTGGATGCATCGTGACCACACCATCATGGGCCCCCTGTTCACCCGTGGCGGCTACCACCTGTGGCTCTACGACGACGGGAAAATGCACATGGTAGAAGAGGCCTTCCGTTCCTGGCTTTCCTGATACCGTTTGAGCCGAAAAAAAACCGCCTGCAAGGTTTGCTTGCAGGCGGAGGCTTTCAAATCCCTGATAACATCACCGGTTAGGGCACCAAAATCTGGCTGCTGCTTCCGTCGGTGAAGGTCACGTTCACCACCATCTTGCCTGTGGCATCCATGACAGGCTGCTCCCACTGGCGGTCGGTCTGGTTCGAACCCGGCAGATCCACCTTCGAGATGGTTTTGCCGCCTTCGGTCGTCGTCATGACGTCGCCCTTTCTCAGCACCAGCAGCAGTGACCCGCCGTTCGGCCCGCTCTTCCACAGCCCCTGGTTGTTGCCCGTCACAGTGTCTCCGCTCTCCAGCGTTCCGAGGAAGGCATACTGGTTGGAGCCGCCAACAACAGGCAGGTCAATGCTCTTGAAAACAGCACCGGTGGTTCCCGCAGCGACGTCACCAGCGCGCACTGCCAGTTGCATGCTTCCGGAGAGATTGGTGTAGATGGCGTGCACATCCGTTGGAGCAGCGCTGGTGCCGTCGCCATTCACGTCCAGCCACGCACGCCAGGCTCCACGGTTGCTGTTAGTCAGCCAGCCTCCCCAGGGGTTTCCGACCAGACTGCCGGCAGGCAGATTGGACACCACGCTCTGACCGTCGCCACGACGCAGGATACAGGTGAAGCCAGCCGGGTTGGAGGCCACGCCGGCCCAGATGCCGTCATTGCGGGTGCCTGCGGCATTGTCGCCATTGGCGTTCAAAGAAGCGCGGAAAGCCACATAGCCGTTGCCACCGATGGAGGGGCGCTGCAGACGGGCAAAGGTGGCACCGCCTGTATTGGGGGCTGTTTCGCCTGCATAGAAAACCTTCGTGGGAGCACCGGTGCCGCGTGCCTGGTACCAGATGCCTTCCTTGCTGCCCACGGAAGTGAGAGCTGCAAAAACATAGTTGCCCTGGGCATCCATGCGGCCTGGGTCGCTGAAACTGCCCGCGATGTTACCAAAGTTAGCCCCGGCCCCGGGAGCAGCCACTCCTTCTTCCGCCACGACAGAAACGGCAACCGTGCTGCCAGTGACGCTGGCGCGGAGGATGGCGGTCTTGGTGCTCGCTCCGCGATAAGTCACCGGGAACACAGCCTCCCCTGTGGTGCTGTCAATCGTAGCCGTCGCATACAAACCGCTGGCAAACTTGCCCACCTTCACCCCGGCACGGCCAGGAATATCCTCGTCCTCCCGCATGACCAAAGCCAGCCCGGCTCCGCCAAGCTCGCTCCAGAGGCCGGTGTCATTGTCTGCCGTGACGCTGCCCTGGCCGACGACGAGAGTCCCCAGGAAACTGACCTCGCCCGCATCGCTCAGGCCCGGAACTTCAGGCAATGAGGCGAACTGGCCGCCGGTCACTTCAGGCACGGTGGTACCAGTGCGGGCCAGGAGGAACAGATTCCCTCCCGCAGTCTTCCACAGTCCGGCGGAAGTCGCCGCCGTTACAGCAGGCGTACCACTGCCTTCCTGGAGGGTACCAGGAAAAGCCAGATATCCGTTTTCCGCCAGGAAGGCTCCGCGGCGAAGCACATTAAAAGTGCCGATCTCGCTGCTGCCGTTGGTCCCCGGCGCACCGCCCGAAGACACCACATCCCCCAGAGTGGAATCCACGGGTTCTGGAACTCCGAAAATATAGGTCTGTCCGCCATCGAACGGTGCATTACTCAGCGGACGGCCGGCAAGGTCAAAGGTCTGCGGCCCCATGCCGTCGCCCTGGACAGCGAAATTGTAGCTCGCCTCGTCGCCGTCATTCGTGGTGAACGACACCGTCCCGCTGCGGGTGCCTTGGATGGTGGGGTCAAAGCGAATGGTAAACGTCGTGGTTCCGCCAAGCCCCACATTGTTAGACGGAGTGGACGTGACGCTGAAGTCTCCGGTCACCGCGAGGCTCGTCACCGTGAGCACGGCTGTGCCGCTGTTGGTGATGGTGAAAGTCCTGTCCACCTGGCCTCCATTCACCGGCGTGCTGCCAAAGTCAGTGCCATTGACGGCGGACACCGTGGACGAGTCGTCAGCCACATTGTTACCATTGAAAGAAACGGCGATTTCCGGAGCAGGAGCAGCGGGCGTGTTGAACGTGCTGACACTGCTGTAACCGGTACCGCCAGGGTTGGTGGCGTAGGCCTTGTAGCTGTAAGCACTGCTGCCGGCCAGACTGCTGACAGGCACGGTGAAGACGCCGGTCGTACCAGTACCGGTGACCTTTGTCACGCCGCTGCCGCCGATTTGAGGATCCGCATTCGCGCTGGTCAGGGAATAGACCACACCGCGTTCCGTGATCGCAGTCCCTCCGTCAGAGGTCACATTTCCGCCCAAGGTCGCAGAGTTGTAAGTCACCGCGGCATGAGTAGGAGTGGCGACCGTCGGGGCGGTCGCAACAGGAACAGCCACCCCTTTGATCATCAATGACGAGGCTCCTGAAACCCAGATATCTGCGCCATTGGAACTTACCCAGATAGCATTCAGACTGGAACTTCCGCCTGTGTTTTCAGTCGTCCACGTACTGCCGTTCCACCTTGAGGCAAAGGCGCCTTGGTCGCCGACTAGATAAACATTGTTTGCCGACGTTCCAGCAATGCCTCGAATGCTGTTCGTCGAGGAAACATCCGGGAGGCCCGTGATGTCAGCCCTCGCCCAGGATGTCCCATTCCATTTCAACAAGGTGGGTTGCGTGACATCAGGAACAGTCCCTCCCCCTACCCAGACATTGTTCCCATCCGCGCCCCAGATGGAGAAGAGCGTGGTGTTCTCATCCAAGGCTGGCGACACGCTGTAGGAAACCGTGTTCCAGGTGCTGCCATTAAAACGCACAATGTTACCCTTCTCCCCTACCGCCCAAATGTTGTTAGCTGCAGATCCCCAGATGGCCCGAAGGCCGGGTTCCTGTGTATACTGGGTGCTCCAGCTAGCGCCATTCCATTTGAGAATGTTGCCAAACTGGCCGTTACTCGACACCGCCCAAATGTTGTTGGCGTCTGTACCCCAGATCCCATAGATGAAGTGAGGGCCATTGGTGCCGTCTGTCTCCAGGCCAGATGTAAAGGTTGTCCAGGTGGAACCATTCCACCGCATCAGATGGCCCTTCCGGCCGCCTACCCAGACATTGCTCGCACTCGTCCCCCAGACACTGTAAAGGCCGAGAGTGGCAGGCGTTGTCACTGAGGACCAGGATGCACCATCCCATTTGACCAGAGCGGTGTTGCTTGCCCCGCCGCCTGTGGACCACACGTTGTTTGCATCTGCCCCCCAGATGGACCGTAAGTTCGTTACGATGGGTGAATTCGCATTCTGGACCGTCCATGTGGCCGCAGCCGCAGGACTGCCAGCAGTAAGGAGGACGGTGACGACCGCCAGGGCAGAAAA
>DASWXG010000736.1:0-7756 GCA_036405615.1 Prosthecobacter sp.
GGCTCATGATGCTGCCACCAATGGCAGGCGTCCGTTTATTGTGCAATCATCAACCGAAAGCAAAGATTGCCACAAGGGGGCAGTCGTGGGCTCCGACGTCTCCGCGCAGTCCGAATCAAGCGGCTCCAGCTGCCATACACACACCCTATGAGTGCAAAGCTCCGGATGGGGTTGATGCACTTATTGTTATACGGTGAGTGCCTCCAGAAACACTTGGGTAATCAAGGGCTGACGCTCAGGCGGAAGAACAGGTTTCCGGGCAGGGAACCGCCGGTGGCGTGGGTGGCGGTGCCTTTCATCAGCTGCGGATCTTCAGCGGGCTGGGAGGTGCTGGTGACGGCGATGTTGACGGCCAGTGTGCCATTGCTCTGGCCGTGGCGGAACCAGTGAACGAGGTCGGTGGACCACTCGACATGCGCGGTTACGTGGTCTGCAGTCAGGGAGCGGGGGAACCTGAATGTGGCCGTGTTGTTTTCCACGGTCACATCCAGCACAGCCGTGCTGAGATTGCTGCCCGGGTGAGTGCCCAGGTAGTACTCCAGCGCGTTGGCCAGGCCGTCTCCGTCTGCATCGTCCGCAGGGCCGCGTTTGGCGGCATCCGGAATGTGGTTGAAATACCAGCCCTGGTCAGAACGGTCGGTGATGGTTGCCGTGGCCGAAGCCGGAGTGCCGGGGGCGTAGGCCTCTGCCGGAAGGAGGCTGAGGGAGACGGTCTCTTCACCTTCGGAGAGGGCGTCCGGGAGGACGGTGAGCGGCAGGACGACTGAGGCCTGGGTGGCCGGGATCTCGATGGAAGAGAAGAAGCCTGTGTAGTCGGTGCCTGCGGTGGCGGTGCCAGAGGCTGCCAAAGAAATGGTTAGGGGAGCGGCGGTGCTGCCGGTGCGGGTGATGGTGAAGGCCAGTGCCTGGTCGGCGCTTTGCTCCTGTGCGGCAGCATCCGTTGCGGTGATGGTGACCTCGCTGGCCGGAGGGCTGGCGGAGGCGTAAGGGATGACGAGGATGCGCAGGTCAATGGCCTGGTGGTTGCCGTTGATCTGGGGCAGGTCCTGGGTGAACACGCGGAAGGTGTTGCCGTTGTTGGCCCAGGCCACGATGTTATCCGCCGCAGCGCTGCCGCCACCACCCCGGGTGGAATCCGCTGCCACAAACAGGGCGGCCGTGGTGGGATTGATGAAGGTGCCGTCTCCGAACTGGAGGTCAATGCCTTCGGTGCCGGGCGTCGCTGTGAGGCCGATGGCGGTCACGGCGGGGCTGGTGCGGGTGACGGTGCCGGTGCTGCTGACGGCGGCGGCGTAGATGCCTGCCGTGGTAGGGGGAATGTAGAGGAAACTGAAGGGGCCGTTCTGGCCGGTGCCATTGTTGTCGCGGACGTCCACAATCCAGCGCCCGTCTTCGATGCGGACAGAGCAGATGTTGTCCCCGGCCGTTCCACTGTTGCCATTGGCCACGGCCAGCAGATTTCCGGCGGTGGACAGGCCGTCAAGGGAGTAAGCACCCGGTGCTGACAGATTCGAGACGGAGACCCCGGCGGGCAGATTGCCGCTGAGCACGGCACCGTTCACATCCACACTCGCGCCAGTCCAGCCTGCGGCATAGGGCAGGTGGGCGACGCTGATGCCGGAGGTCTGCTCGGAGGTGGTGGGGTTGTCATCCCCGCCATTGTTGTTGCTGCAGTCCAGCACGCTGATCCAGGCATTGCCCGTGCTGCCGGCGTAGGGTTTGCAGAGGTTGTCATAAGAGCCGATGGACAGGGCGATGGTGGCCGGGCTGTTCCAGTTGGTGGCGAGCGTGATGCCGCTGTTGAAGGCCACCGGCGTGCCGCCGATTTTCAGTTCCAGATCCCCCTCATTCGTACCGGGATCATTGAAGGCTCGTGTGGCGGGGCCGGTCTTCACAATGGTCCAGGATGGCGGATCAAAGGTGCCGACGGAAAAGTGGCTGGTGTCGCCGGGAACAGTGGCTTCCACGAAGACCGAAACAGTCACCGGTGCGGAAGTGACAACCTGCCCGGCCGTGTCGGTGGCGCGGGCGGTGAAGGTGTAAGTGCCTGCCACAAGGCTGGTGAGATCCAGGCTGAAGGGGGCCTGGGTGTCCACCCCCAGAGAGGTGAAGCTGGTGGTTCCGGAGAAGAACTCCACTTTTTGCACCGGAGCCTCCGTATCCAGCGCATTCGCTGTCAAAGTCACATTTGCAGGCGCGGGCAGGGCGGTGCCGTTGGCGGGTGCTGTGAGGATGACGGTAGGCAGTTCGTCACCGGTCTGGACAGTGATGGTGGCGACATTGGAAAGCGCCGCCTGGTTGGAGTTGTCCACGGCCACGGCGCTGATCTTGTGTGTGCCCAGCGCGGGATTGGTCCATGCGAAAGAGTAGGGAGCGGAGGTGTCTTCGCCCAGTTTTTCCCCGCCTTTGTAAAACTCCACACGCTGGACGCTGCCGTCCGCATCGGCGGCGGTGGCGGTCAATGTGATGGTGACCGGTGTGGCAAATGCCGAATTGTTCTGCGGGCTGTCGAGCGTGACCGTGGGGGCCTGGTTGGCGGTGGTGCGGAAGCGGCGCGGGGCGGAACTGCCGGTGTTGGTGCCATCAGACACAGCCGCATACCACTCGTAGTTTTTGCCAGCCTCCAGGCCGGTCCAGTCCAGTTCGGCAGCGGTGCCGCCAGCGGGAACGGCCACGGTGCCCAGCGGGATCCAGCCGCTGACGGCTGCCTGCATGTCATAGGGAAGGGTGACACTGGCTTCCCAGTTGGGAATGCTGTCGCTGGCCCGGACGGCGCGGTTCAGCGTGGGGGAGTAGCTTTCCAGACGGATGGTGTTGTCCGCCGGGGAGAATTTGAGGAGGCGCAGGAAGCCGTTGCCGCCGTTGCTGGCGCTCTGGTAGTCTGACAGCACGGTGTAGATGGTGCGGCCATCATAGACATCCGCACGGCGGCCTTCCGCATGGATGTGGCCGCAGAGCATGAGGAAGAAGTTGGGGTTGTTCTTCAGGGCGTCATAGATGGCCCGGCCCTGGGCGCTGAAGCTGCCGGGATTTCCCCCGCCGATGATGGAGTGGCTGGTGACCATGGCGCGGCGGTGCGGGTGGGCTTTCATCAGGGCATCAGCCCAGTCGAGAATCGGTTTGTTAGGCGAGGTGTCATAGGCAAAGTGGATGGCGATGAAGTCCAGGCCGCTGACGCTGAAGAGCTGGTAGTTGTTGGTGTTGTCGGTGCCGTAGTGGCCGCCGTAGTAGGCGCGCCCGGCGAAGCGCGACACGCCAAAGTACTGGTTGTAGAAGCGGGTGGAACCGGCGTCGTAGTTGCCAATGGGGTCTATGTCGTGATTGCCCGGCGCGGCACCAAAGGGCATGCCATGGGCCAGCAGGGTGGTGGCGGGGTTTTCAAGACGGGCCATGGCGGAGGAGGCGCGCACCCACTCGATGTCATTGCCGCCGTTGTTGCCGGACTGGACGATGTCGCCCATGTGGCTGGTGAAGGCGATGTTGCGGTTCTGGCGGTTGTTCACCACCCACTGCGTCTGTTCGCCAAAGGTGGCGATGAGTTCCGCCACGGTAATGTTGGTGGCGCGGGAGGAACTGCCCTGGGAGTAGAACTGGGTGTCCGGAATCTGGATGATGCTGAAATCCTGGCCGGGGGTGGCTGGCGCGGTGTGGCGGCCGTAGAAGGTCACGCTCATGGCGTCACCATCCGCATCGAAGACCTGGGCACGGAGATTGACATTGCCGGTGGTGATGCTGGCGGCATCGGCCGGGGCCGTGAGGGAAACCACGGGCGGAGTGGCGGAGGCCAGCACATGGATGGTGGCTGCACCGCTGACGCTGACTGCATTTTTGTCATCCGTGGCGCGGGCGCTGATGGCGTAGTTGCCTGCGGCGGGCGGAGACCAGGAGAAAGCATACGGGGCGCTGCTGTCTTCACCCACTTTTTGGCCGTCCACCAAAAACTCCACCAGGGCCACCGTGCCGTCTGCATCGGTAGCGGTGGCTTCAAACAGAACTGCCGCAGGCATGGACATCGTGCTGTCATGCACAGGGCGGGTGAGAATGATGCCGGGCGGCAGGTTGGCCTGTCCCAGCGGGGCACCTTCCACCCATAGCGGGCCATTGACCAAAGCCCCGGGATTGGCCCCTGCCAGACCGGAAGTGGAGAGGCCGGTGCCTTCATCGAGCGCGTAGAGTCCCTTCAAACCAGAGGCGGAACTGATGTGCTGGTTGCGGGATTCGGCGATCTGGGTTTCGCTGCGGGCGTAGCTCCAGACACGGGCTTCGTCAATGCGGCCCCGGAACGCACCCTCGGACGCTCCGGTGGAGGTCATGGAGGTGCCGACGGCGAAGTGCTGGATGCTGTCATAGCGGGGGCGGGCCTCAGCGGCGGCGAGGGATGAGCCGACAGGCACGCCGTCAAGGTAGAGCTTCCAGGTGAAGGTGGCGTGATCGTAGGTGACGGCAGCATGGTGCCAGACATTGAGGCTGACGGGGGCGTGGGCACCGGTGATGGGATAGTTTGCCCCGGCAGAGATACCGGTGGCGGGGTGCGCCTCGAAATCAGCGGTGAGCACGCCGTCGGCGGTGATGCCAAAGAAGATGTTGCAGTCCACATTCGTGCCGTCGCTTTCACCGCGGCCTTTGCCAAACAGCGGCACGGCGGTGGTGCCACCGGAACCAGAACCCGAAGTGAGCCCCGGACCTTCGCGGCGGAACCAGCACTCCAGAGTGAAACCGTCGTCGCCCAACTGGCCCACATTCAGAGACGGGGCAGGGCCCATGGTGACGTGGTCGTCGCTGCCATCAAAGGACAGCGCAGTATTGGCCGGGGCCGTTCCGGGTACGAATGAGACGGACATCTGCACGGCCTGGGTAATGGCGATGTTGCCATCATTGTCCGTGGCGCGGGCCTGGTAGTCGTAGTGGCCGGGAGGCAGGGAGGCATCGCTGAAGCTGTAAGGAGCTTCGGCATCGGTGGCGATGACTTCGCCGTTGCGGAGAAACTCCACTTTGGCAACGCTGCCGTCGGCATCGGTGGCAGTGGCCTCAAGGGTGAAGGAGGCCGGTGCCTGGACGGAGCCCGAAACCGGAGAGGTGAGGGTGACCTGCGGCAGCACGGGCGCAGTGAAGAATGCGAAACTGAAGACATCATCCGTGGCCGCCACGTTTTGCAGGGCGGGGGACGCGCTGGGCGGGGGACCGGGAAGGTCACGGCTTTCAATGATCCAGCGGTTGTTCGCGGCATCCCAGCCGTGGGTGACGATGTTGTCCACATTGTTACCCACGCCGCCTTCGGGGCTGACGATGAGGGTGCCTGTGGAGGCGGATTCTCCGGCGATGGCCAGATACCAGATCCCGGTGCCACCCTTGGTCACGGTGATGCCATGGCCGGGAGTGCTGGCACTGACAGCGAGGGCAGCGTTGCCCTTGACGCGGCCCACGGCCGTCAGTTTGTCCGTGCCCACTTTGGTCAGCGGCAGGTAAACAAAACTGACGCCATCGTTTTCATAGTCGGCTCCGTTGGCACCGTTGTCGTGGCAGAAGAGGTTGAAGGTGCCGTCTGCATTGGACTGGGAGAGGGCGTAGTTGTCTTCATTTTTGGCACCGGTGACAAGCAAGACGCCGTTTTGGGAAGCGCTGTTGCCGGTGACGGAATTGAGGTCAAGGGTGTACTGTCCGGCAGGCGTGGCAAGATCCGTGACATGAGTGCCGAGGGCCAGGCCGGTGGTACCGACGATCTCGCTCATTTCGCCGTTGTTAGTGCTGTTGCGCACGGTGCCGCCGATCCAGCGGTTGTAGGGAAAGAAACCGAAGGTCGTGTTGATGTTGGCTTCACCGCCGCCAGTGGAGGTGAAGATGGCCACGGTGTAGTCGCCTCCACCTTCATCCGGACTGGTGGCGGCGGTGGCATAAAAAAGGCCGATGGTGTCGCCCTGCGCAGTGTTGTCGCGGGACAACTCGGACACGCTGGGGATGAGAACGCCCACGTTCTGGTCAATGCCCGGGGCGACATCCAGGGAGTAGTCGCCACGGTTGCCGCCAGTGATCTGGAAGTTGGGCGAACTGCCGGGCGCTTTGCTGAGCGTGACGGCTGCCGCATTGTTGGCGGAGGTGTTCTGGATGACCTGGATGCCGCCGAACTCGGTCGTTTGGGCGGAGGCCATCGCGGGCGCTAACAGCAGGCAGGGCCAGAGGCGGGTAAGGCGGCGGAACATCATGGGACGGGGGGAGCTGGAGGCTGGGGGGACCGGGCGGGCAAAGGGGCGGCGACTACGGGGGCAAGGTGTGGCCTGCCGGCGGCTGGCGGAGAGGCCGAAAGCGCAGGGGCGGATGCGCCAGAACCGGCCTGCAGCGCTGCCGTGCACTCGGCCAGCAAGCGGGCGTTTTCTGGAAGTCCCCGCTGCAGGTTGGGCAGGCTGGAAAGGTGGGCGTGCAGTTGCTGCCAGGCATCGCGGGCCTGAGAGATGCGACCAGACTGAGTCATCAGCCGGGCCTTTTCGGCCATCAGCGATTCCGGATGCGGAGACTGTTTCTGCAATGCATCCAGGCGGGTCAGGGCCGAATCGAACTGGCCGAGTTCCGTTTCCATCTGGACGGCCTGCCGCAGCAGATCGGGATCTGGACCGGCGCGGCCGATGCCTTGATTCAGCAAGGCCACAGCTTCGCCCGGGCGTTTCAGCCGGGCCAGGGTGCTGGCGGCGTCGGCATACCAGGAAGGCTCAGGTTGGGGCGAGCGTTCGAAAGCGGCACGAAAGTCCTCCAGCGCAGGCCCGGTTTTTCCCAGCTGCAGCCGGGTGCGCGCCCGCTCGGCATGGGCGGTGGCATGGCCGGGGTGGTCTGCCAGAAAGGCATCGAAGGCGGTCTGTGCAGCCTGCCACTGTCCACAGGAGGCCAGGGCTTTGCCCTGCACCAGCTTGACGGGATGTTTGCCCGGGGCCAGGCGCTCCGTCTTCTCCAGGCTGACCAATGCCTGGGCCCAGTCGCCATGAGTCTGGGCGGCGACAGCAAGGCTGAAGTGCAGGTCTGCATTGTCCGGGCTGTGGGCCAGTTCCTTTTGCACCCGCTGCAGTACTTCATGGTAGTCCCCATGCGCCCAGCCAGAGGCGTCCCATCCGGCGGTCGTCACGAGGACGAACGCGGAGAGGATCTGCCGAAACCAAACCCGGAGGAGGCGCTGCATGAGGAGAGAGCCTCCTTCAACGCGCATTTTGCCTCATGCCCAAGTGAAGGTTCCGACACCCGCCCGCGCTTGCAACGGGCGGGTGGAGACCAGAGCCGTGAAAATGGAGGAATGGCGGGATCGGTCTATTGGCGAACCGGCCTGTGTGACAGGAAAATCACATGCTCTAGGCGGAGCGGCAGCGGGGACGAGGCGGCAGGATGCCGTCATTCCTGGCGTTTGAACGCGCGAAGGCAATCCGGTTTGATCCCGCCCCTCTGCATCAGGCTGCCAGCAGACGGCGTTTCAGGCTGTCTGGCGGCTGGCCGGTGAGGTCCAGCTTGAGGTTCACGGTCAGGCGGCCCACCTGCTTGGCATCCAGGGCGTCAATGACCGCGTTGTTGACCTCTGGCGGGGCAACCAGACCCCAGGTTTCAAATCGGTTGTCGCCGAGCAGGTCGCGGATGCGCTGGGTGATTTTGCGAAAAGTGCGGGTCTCCAGTTCTTCCTGCAAAGGCAGGCGTTCTGCGGCGGAGTTGCCATGGCCGTTGGTCTCGCTGGCGGGGAACCCACCGGCTTTGTCGGTGACCTGTTCACTGAGCTTTTTCAGCCCTT
>DASWXG010000737.1:0-7478 GCA_036405615.1 Prosthecobacter sp.
GACGGGAACTGACATTGCCATGGAAACTGCGCCTGTGACTCTCATCCGGGGAGACCTGAGAGGCATCGTCGTAGCGGTCCGACTGGGACGGGCCATGATGCGGAACATCCGCCAGAACCTGATGTTTGCCTTCCTCTACAATGCGCTGGGCATCCCCCTGGCCGCAGGTGTGCTGTATCCCTGGTTTGGCTGGTTGCTCAGTCCAATGATTGCCGGTGCCGCCATGAGCCTCAGCTCTGTCTCGGTCATCGCCAACGCTCTACGGTTGCGGCGTTTTAACGGCCGGTGACTCTTCTTAAAACCTAACCAGAGAGATTTCACAACTTCCCTCAAGGAATGGGAACCTGGCGAGCTTCGGTACCGGGTTCCCATGCCAAACCCCAGTCGCGCATGGCACGCAAGATGGGCAGCAAGGCCCGGCCTTTTTCGGTCAGTTCATAGGCCATTCTTTTGCCACCTTGCGTGGCCGGCCTCTGCTGGATGATGTCGTGCTGCTGCAGCTTCTCCAGGCGGTCCGAAAGAATGTTGGTTGGGATGCCTTCCGGAGAACTGACAAATTCACCGAAACGGGAGTGCCCCAGCACGAGATCCCGCACAACCAGCAGGGTCCAGCGGTCGCCAAAAATATCCAATGAACAGGCCACCGGACACTGGGACCGGCGCTCTGGAGCATCCGCAACAGCAGGGGCTTTAGACTTGGAGGAGGCCGCTTGAGGCATCTCCCAAGGTCCTTCAAAATCACTTGCAATCCACAAGTATTTTACTTGCAATTCGAAAGTAAAAAGTCAGGTGTATGGCATGGACACCTCTTCTTCCCCCAAACTTGCCCCCCCGGGTGCCGGGTTACCCTGGCTGGAACTTTTCATCCTCAGAGGCCTTTTTAAAACCCGCCTCGCGCTGGGTTCGCCGGCCAGTTTCAACAGGCAATTTGCTGTGGAACGCGAAAGAATCAGGATCCTTATTTCCGGCCTTAGCGAAAGTGAAGGAGCTCGCCAGGTCCTTATCCGCAGACCGGTGGGACTGGAAGACAGCAGCCGCCACTGGTCCGTCTGGATGACCCTTGAGCATTTGCGCATCATGCACAAGGCCATCGCCGGTTTGGTGAGGAGCCTAACCGCCGGAGTGGTGCCACCCGGTGAGGCAAGCACGGCGGCCATGAAACCCCAGGAGGGCATTACCTCGGCGATCGTGCTCAAATACGAAGCTTCCTGCGACACCGTTTTGAAAACCTTGAATGCCAGCGGCGCAGAGACTGCCCCCTTCCCATTTGCCCACCCTTGGTTCGGCCCTCTGACCATTCGAGGCTGGCATGCCATGGCGGCCCTCCACCTGGGAATTCACCGGAGGCAGATTGAGCGGGTCCTCAGTACCCGCTGATGCCCGGTCTCGCAATGGGGCCGCAAATGGGGTATTTTACCGAAAATGGGCAAACTCTTCCACTTAGGTTTCGTTTACCCCAGATCACCTAATGCGGCATTCCCCTGTGAGAACTTTTCTTTGCTTCCTGTCTTTCGGTTTCGTGGCGGCTGCCAGCAGCCTGGCCCAGGAAAATAAGCCCGTGGAGCACATCTCCAAGCTCTCTATCAAACGCAATGGCATCCCTGTCACCTTGGAAGGAACCGAAAGCATTCGCACCCAGGCGACTTTCAAACCGCCCGTGGAAGTGACGGTGGTGGCCAAGACGGATTCTAACAATTTGCGCCTCGGCTATGCAGCCGACCAGTTGATCTTTAACTGGGAGCGCAATCCTCATGAACTGCGCGTGGATGGCGGCCCCGCTGACGGTCAGCACAAAATCGGTGCCGGCCTGATTCCTACCAACAAGTATGTTACCGTCCGCTGGGTGGTGCTGAAGGACCGGCAGTCCATCTACGTGGACAACCAGTTGCGATACGAACACACCGGCGACTACTCCCGGCTGGACAACCCGGTGATCATTTTTTCCAACCGGTCCAAGGTGTCAGTGAAATCTATCCTGATCAAAGATCTGGCCAAAACCCCCAACGCTGGGACCACAACCACCCGGTCATAGGTCGGCCCCCTCGTGGGTTCCCTCAGCCAGGATCCCGCTGCGAACAATGCAGCGGGTCAGCCGGGCATCCGGAGCAATGCGGGCTCCCGGCCACAGAATGCAATCCTCCAGCACAGCGCCTGCTTCCACCACCGCAGCGGGTCCGATGACATTGAGTCCTCGCACAACAGCCTTGGGAGAAACTTCAGCCGTCGGGTGAACCGCTGGCGCAGGTGCCCTGCCCTGCTGGTCCAGAGCATGATGGGCCTCCAGATAAGCCGCACGGCTTCCAAGATCCCACCACTGGCCTTCATCAATCACCACAGCCCCAAGGCGTGCCCCTTCCTGGATCATGCGAAGAAAAATGGGAATGACAGACTCCACTTTGCCAGGTGTCAGCCACTCATGAATCTCCGGCTGGCAGGCGTAGATGCCGGTGAAGAGATATTCGCCCTCATTGCCTGTCCCCAGCTTGTTTCGGATATCCGTCACCAAGCCCGTTTCTTTGTCAAAAGCGATGTGCAGGGCGGGTCCGCTGCTACGCAGAACGAGTGTGATCAGGTTTCCCTTTTCACGATGCGTATCCAGCAAGGGCTGCAGCGGCAGGTCCGTCAGGATGTCGCCATTGTAAACCAGGAAAGGTTCATCGCCGAGGAGATCACGAACATTGGCGATGCCTCCGGCCGTCTCCAGTCTCACCGGACTTTCGTTGCGGAAGCGGAGCGGAGCACCGCGGTGGCTGCCCTCAGGAAACGCCTGGGCATAGGCCTCCGGGATGTGGTGGGTGTTCACGACAAACGACTCCACCCCTACCCCCAGCAGATGATCAAAGGCATAGGTGATGAGGGGCTGGTGAAAGACCGGAATCAGAGGTTTGGGCAGCTGCGCAGTCAAAGGACGCAGCCGCTCACCAAGACCGGCACCGAGAACGAAAGCTTTTTGCACTGGCGGCTTGTAGGCGGGAGGGAAGCAGGTGCAATCAGATGTTGCCCCACAACGGTCAAATTCCACTGATAGCACCCCTGTCTGTGACCTGAATCCGCTCAGCGGCAGGCACCTTGGGCAAGGCAGGCATGCGCATCATGGTTCCCGTCAGCGCCACCAGGAAACCCGCGCCATGGGCGATCTCAAAGTCACGCACCGTGACCTTGAAACCTTCCGGACGTCCCAACTTCGAAGAATCGTCTGAAAGAGAGTTCTGGGTTTTGGCCATGCACAGAGGCAGGTGGCCAAAATGATTTCGGGTGAACAGCTCCAGCTTGGCCTTTGCCGCTTCGGTCAAGATAACCCCGTCTCCGCCGTACACGCGGGTGACAATGGCATGCAGCTTTTCCTCCACAGAGGCATGGGCGTCATACAGGAACGGCAGCGGCTTGCTGGTGGAGGGGAGCGCTGCGAGAAGTTTTTCGGCCAGTTCGACCGCACCGTCACCGCCCTGACCAAACACATCTGCCGTGGCGCAGGAAACGCCGCGCTTCCGGCAAAACTCATGCACGAGGGCCAGTTCCTGCTCGCTGTCGTGGGTAAACCTGTTGATGGCGACAATCACCGGCCGGCCAAACTGCACGGCGCTGTCCAGGTGAGCCGCGAGATTTTCCAGCCCCTTCGAAAGAGCGGAAGGATTGGGCTGGCTCAGGCAGTCCTGTTCAACACCGCCATGCATCTTCAAAGCGCGCACCGTCGCCACCAAAACAATGGCTTCCGGTTTCAGACCAGACTGGCGGCACTTGATATGCATGAATTTTTCCCCGCCAAGATCAAAGGCAAAGCCCGCCTCCGTCACCGCGAAATCCGCGTGGGCAAGTGCCATGCGGGTGGCCAGCACGGAATTGCATCCATGAGCGATATTGGCAAACGGACCACCATGGAGAAAGGCGGGCACGCCTTCCGCAGACTGCACCAGATTCGGCTCCAGCGCGTCACGCAGCAAAGCGAGCAAGGCCCCGGTGACGTGGCATTCTTTGGCAAACACCGGGCTGCCTTCCGGCGTGAAGCCGATGACGATGCGGTCCAGGCGCTCGCGCAAATCTGCCAGCGACTCAGACAGGCTGAGAATGGCCATGACCTCCGAGGCAGCGGTAATGTCGAACCCTGCATCCCGTTCCGTGGCCTTGCCCACGCCCGTGCGGATATGGCGGAGAGCACGGTCGTTCACATCCATGACCCGTTTCCAAAGCACCCCATCCGGCTTCAAACGGGTCTGCTGGTTGAAAAGCTGGTTATCAATCACTGAGGCCAGCAAGTTGTGAGCACTTGTGATGGCGTGAAAATCGCCGGTGAAATGCAGGTTGATGGATTCCGCCGGGCTGAGCGTGCTGCGGCCTCCGCCCGTGGCACCGCCTTTGCGTCCGAACACCGGCCCCATGGAGGGCTGGCGCAGAGCCAGGGCCACCCTTTGACCAATCTTTTGAAGCCCCTGGGCCAGACCGATGGACATGGTCGTTTTGCCCTCGCCAGCCGGTGTGGGAGTGATGGCGGACACCAGGATGAGCTTGCCGTTCCGCTGCCGGTTTTCGAGCGCCTTCAAAGACACCTTGGCCTTGTCCCGGCCATAGTAGGACAGATGCTCCTCCTGGATGCCGAGAGAATGGGCGACTGCGGAAATTTCTTGAGCCATGTGCGGGGAAAGGTGTCCCGATGATGGCCCCTGGCCTGAGAAAGGAAAGGGCCTTTTCCGCCGTCTCCTTTCTTCACCTGGCTTGCCTGCCGCCTCTGTGCCCGATAGGCTCGTCAAGAAACCAGCTTTCCACCATGC
Source organism: Prosthecobacter sp. (assembly GCA_036405615.1). Lineage (GTDB taxonomy): Bacteria > Verrucomicrobiota > Verrucomicrobiia > Verrucomicrobiales > Verrucomicrobiaceae > Prosthecobacter. The sequence goes on from DASWXG010000737.1 coordinate 4,767, forward strand.
CCATCACCCTGCCCGCACTCAGCCGCCGTCAATGGATCAAAGGAGGCCTTGCCTCTGTTCTGGCTTCACGCATCGCCACAGCTGCGGCCAGCCCTGCGGGCGAAAGCTGGGTGCTGTTTTCAGACACTCACATCGCCACAGACCCGAAAGCGGAAGCGCGCGGCGTGGTGATGGCGGAAAATCTGGCCCGCTGCGCCAACCAGGTCCTGAAGCTGGAAACCAAGCCCTATGGCGTTTTTGTGAACGGTGACTGTGCCTACCTGAACGGGCAGCCCTCCGACTACGGCACTTTTGTCAGCCTCATCGATCCGCTGCGGGACGCCGGTCTGCCCGTGCATTGCACCCTGGGCAATCATGATGACCGCAAAAACTTCATGGCTGCCCTGACGAGTGTACAGGATCCCCGCCCGGTGGAAGGCAAACACGTGAGCATTATCTCCAGCGCCACCATGAACTGGGTGCTGCTGGACTCTCTGGACCAGGTGAACAAAACTCCGGGCATCTTGGGCGGTTCCCAACTGGGATGGCTGGACCGCACCCTGGCCAGCCTGCCCGCGAAACCAACGGTCGTCATGGCCCACCACAACCCGCAGGGACCGCTGACGGATGAGAAGCCCAAACCCACAGGCATGTCCGACAGCGACGCCATGTTCACGGTTCTGACCAAACACTCCGCCAAGGTGAAAGCCTTCATCTTCGGCCATACCCACACATGGAACCAATCCCGCCATGAAGCCACCGGCATTCATCTGATCAATTTGCCACCCGTGGCCTACGTGTTTGGCAACGAACGGCCCAATGGCTGGGTGCTGGCACGGGCCACACCGGAGAAGTTGGAACTGGAGTTGCGGGCGCTGAACCCGAATCACGCCCAGCACCGGCAAAAGGTGGAGATCGCCTGGCAGGATTAACCCTTCTGACAATGGCCCCGGCCAGCCGACAGCCTATTGCCTGCGGCTGGCAGAGGTGAGGGTGGCATTCCTCACACCTTGGTAAGCTGCCGCCGGAGGGACATTTCGACACCGGCCACCAAAAGCGCCAGGGTAAAGAAGATGACCATCGTATTGATCCAAAGCGTGTTAAAGTCCGTGCCGAAGTAACGTTTCACCGTGCCAAAGAACACGTTGGGGCTGGTTTTCCGGCGGTAGTCCTCACGCTCCATTTCGGCCTTGGTGACGAGGTCCAGCACCTTGCGGTTTACATAGACTTCCTCCGCGCTCACGCCGTCGCTCTGTTCCAGGGCACTTTGCAGCAGTTTAGGGGTCACCTTGCCGCGCATAGTCGCATCGCGGATCTCACGCAGCATGGCTGCGGCCTCCCGTTCCGTCTTGGCATACAGGCCAGAAACGACCGCCAGCCCTTGCTTGGCGGCATCCAGATCCCGCTGCTGGTCGGAGGTCATTTTGATGTCCGGCGGCAGGTTGACGAGTTCCTGAATACGGGCTTCCAACTGATCCTGCGCAGCCGTGAGCGGATTCAGCTTGGCCTGGGAAATCAGCATGGCTTCGTAGCTCCAGCGCAGCGGCATGAACTGGCAGATGAACGGCACCTTGAGCTTGCTGGGTTCGCTCTCTTCCGTCACGCCGGCCTTGGTCAGCCAACGCTGGACGGAGTAGACAAAGTCCAGATTCTTGTTCATCTCCTCATACTTGATCAGCGCCCCGCCCAGGATGATCTGGGGGATGAGGATGAGCGGGATGGCATTGATGGCGGTGCGGTTGTCCGTGACCACGCTGGAAATCAGCAAGCCCAGACAGATGCCCGTGAGCGCTGTGACAAACATCCACCACAAGTGGACCATGAACATGTCCCGTATCTCCAGGACGTTGTTGCCGATCAGCAAATAGATGAAGCACTGGATCAACGCGAAGGTGCTGAGGGAGATGATCTTGCCGCTGAGGTAATAGAAAGTGCGCAGGTTGTGATTTCGCTCCCGGCTCAAGGTATGCCGGTCACGGATGATCTCGTCCGCACTGTTGGTCAGCCCCAGGAACATGGCCACCACCAGGCTCATGAAAAGGTAGGTGGGGATGTGGAAAGCCGTGGCAAAGGTATAGCTGTCCTCCTCGCTGTACTTGAGCACGCTGGAGATCAGGAATCCGAGGAGCGGGGCCTCCAGCAAGGTGGTCAGCAGGTTGGTGCGGTTTCTCAGTTTGCTGAGAAAGGCACGCTTCAGCATGGTGTAGAAGAGGATGCTCTCCTCCCGCAAGGTATGCTTGGGCGGCTTGGGCATCGCCCGGGAGCGGCTGCTGGTGTTCGTGTCCTCCCGGGGCCGGGCGATCAGGTTGGTGCTGCCGGGGAAGGCCTGGGCCTTGGCCATGCTCTCCAGCATGAGATGGCTCTGGTAACGGTCGCGCCAGAAATTGGGCGGGAAGCGGCGTGCGGCAACGAGGTGGCCGTCTGCGCTGCGCTCCTGAATGATGTCACCGCTGATGTCGCGCAGCGGGGTTTCGAGAACGTCAAAGACAAAGTCCGGCGTGAGGTTGGCCGGCATCTCGGCTTCGCGCTGGCCGGTTTCATCATTGTACGCCTTCCAGAAATACTCGATCATGCCCTGCGGCGTGCCGAAGTAGGCCATCTTGCCGCCTTTGTCCAAAAGCAGGGCTTTGTCGAACATCTGCAGCAGCCTCATGCTCGGCTGGTGGATGGATGTCAGGACGATCTTGTTGCGCGCAAGGCTGCGAATGATTTCCAGGACGTGTTCACTGTCCT
>DASWXG010000738.1:0-6566 GCA_036405615.1 Prosthecobacter sp.
AGTCCATCCGCGCTTCGTAAAGTTCACCCAGCTCTCGAAGCACTGTCTCCGCACACTGCCTGGCATTCGACAAAATTCCCGGAGAAAGCTGAGCAAAAACATCACCTCGATGGCGCGCTCGGCCAGTAGTCTCGAAATGAACCAATTCGTTTTTGATGTGAAAGAGATCCCGAAGATCGTCCCACCAAAGAGGTGTGCGCGGATTGGACGACTTGTTTATCAGGACTTCTTTCAGCCGCGATACCGTATTCAGGTTCCGTAAAGCCAGTTTGCGGACCATCCCCGCTGGAACAAAGTCCTTCACGTGATCCTCATAGAGAAAATTCACGCTGGCCTCAATGGCGGTTGTCCAACTAACAAGGGCAGCCATAGCATGGCCGAGCCCTTCTTCTGTTGGAAAGCCATTAAAGGTGGAAAAGGTCCCCGGCGCGATTTCCCGCTGCACAGTTCCAGTCTGGGCGCATGCCTGCTGATAATGCTCTTCAGCAATCCTGTAGAAAATGCCGTCCGACGAAAAATGGAATGTGGGCTGCTGCATGGCATGGGTGGCTGGCAAAAATTTGTGATGGCCGGTCAGCCGCAGCGTTGCGGCTGACCGGCTAGGATGGGGACCGGATCAGCTTTACCGGCTTCGACCGTCTTTGGCGCGGGCCTCGCGCTCGCGGTTGCTTTCAAGGAACTGCTGCTTCTGATCCTTGAGCATGCCCTGAATCTTGTCTTTCGTTTCCTCGCAGGGCTTGGCACCGAAGGTGGCAATCAGGCGGGTGGCGTCGTTTTCCTCGAAGCGAGGGCTGGGAATGTTCGGCTTCATATTAGAGTTTGGCTTCATTGTTCATGGCTTCGGTGAGCTTCGTGCGGGCGATGGCGATCCAGTCGCCGACGGTGGAAGAAGCAATGCCGGTCCGCGCCTCGATCTCCTTATAGGTGAAGCCGTAGCGAGCATTCAGCCACAGCACGTCTTTCTGCTGGGTGGTGAGATCGATGTTCGGATACTCGGACCAGAAGCGCCTTTTGACGGCTTCCTCCTCTTCCGGCGTGCAGGCTGCAAAGCGGTCCTGCTGCACGGGGATCTCGGGCACCTCATCAGACAGGATCTCACCGCGTCGGACCTGACGGCGGTAGTGGTCCACGAAAAGCTGATAGGCTTTGCGGCGCAGGAGCGGCAGGCTGCGGATATGCGCCTCGTCGAAATTCAGGAGGACATGACGCCAGAGGTCTTGGAGGAGGTTTTCCGCGTCCTGCCACTGGCGGGTGAGCCGGTGCAAGTACTCCATCAGGTAGGTGTGGTAGTTGTCCACGGCCTGCGTGACGGCGGCAAGTCTTCTCTCAAAGACGGCTTCCGCCGCTTTGTCCGGGGGCTCGGTTGTTGTGGGAGGGCTCATGGGATTTTACGGCATTTCACGGGGTCTTACGAAACCGCTGAGTGGTTTAACCGGACCGCATGAAATTTTGCCGAGATTTTTCGGGGGCGGGCTGCGGACGGGCGACCATGCCCGGCTCGCGCTCCGCCCCGTGTTCCCTGGCCTGCTCCTTCACGTGCCAGATGTGGGAGAGGGACTTTGTATCCCGAACCACTTCGAGTTCATGTCTTTCCTTGTCCTGCCGGGTGGAAAGGTCCACACGGGCGGTCTGGTTCTGCCTGGCGATCTGGTCCAGCTTGTCGCGGTACACAGACACTGCCTTGCGGTATGTTTTTACCTGAGCGTCAAAGCTCTGGCGGTCTTTGCGGGTGATGCCCAGCATGCGCTTCCACCAGGGAGCCTTCTGAAGTGTGAGCTTCAGCGCATGAAGATTGTCTTTTTGGGCCTTGAGGTCGTAGAGCTGCGCGAGCTTCTGTTTGGATGAAGCCACGCGGCGCGCCTGCTGCTCTACCAGGGCGGCCCGCTGGTCTTTGTGTTTGATTGCCAGCGCCTCCAGGCGGACGGCGAGCATTTCTTCGTGTGTGGGCGTCGAGGCCTGCGGTTCCGCGTCGGCCTGATCCGGCTCCAGCTCCGCGTCCTTTTCCTGCCGTTCTTCCCCTGGCGGCTGCTGTGCGGACTGCGCGTCCTCGCGCTCGGCCCGGTGCTCTTGCTCTTCCTGCCCTGGTTCTTCCTTCTGCGGCTGCGCAGATGCATCCGCTTCTGGGAGCCGGGAGAGATCCACGTCGCTCAGGCGGGCGCGGATGTCCGCCGCCCTGACGCCCGGAAGCTGGCGCGAGGGATTATGGGCCTTGCCGTGGGGATCGATGACGACCAGGCGCTTGCGACCCTGGGCGAGTCGGTAGCCTCGGGCCTCTAACGCCGCTACGAACTCTTTGCCGGTGCTCGTGGTTTCCCATGCTTCGGCAATCGCTCGGTCGCTGTAGCGGGTCGGTTTCCCGGCCTCGCGCTGCCGGTGGTTTTCCTCCCGCTGCTGGCAGTAAATCTTGCCGTCTTCCCGCTCATATTCTCGTGCGAAATCGGACAGCTTGCGCTTCGAGTTCCGCACGTCCCCGGCCATCCCGGTGATTGGATGAACGCGGTTCACAATAACGTGCACATGTTTTTGTGGTTCATCCTTGTGAGCCACGATGACGCTTTCGTGGTCGGTGAGGCCCAGGGCTGCGATCGCCTTGCGGGCGGTCGCCAGCATGTGATCGGGCGTAGGAGACTGCTCGGGATGCCAGGCAAGGGAGAAGGCAAAGACGGGCTTTTCCAGCTTCCGGCCAGCGCGAGACTGGCCGGACGCCTCCTTGAGGCGGTCCTGCACCTGGGCGGTGAAGGCCATGACTTTCCAGGCCTTCTCCGGGTCGTTGGTGCGCATGTTTTCGGTCTGCACCCAGCCGATGCGCTCCGTCGTCTCCGCCCCCTTGTCGTGCAGGTAGTACCGGAAAGCCCCTTTGAAACTGGCCCCGCCGCTGGTGATTTTAGGAACCATCGCCGTCCTCCGCCAGCGCTTCATCAATCAGCCGGTCAATGGTGGCGCAGAGCTGTTCAACCAGCGGCGACACACGCCCGAAGATGTGGGCGTTCTTGACGAGCTGATTGAGGTTGTTTCCGATTTGGTCGAGGCGTTTGAGGAAGGCGGGATCGTGGCGGCGGTGGGTCTTGATGACGAGGGTGCCTGACCCGCACCGCGTCAGCCGCCGCGCCAACTCGTTTGGCGGCATTCCGGCACGCTCGGCCTGGACGCGCAGCGCCTCATATTCCGTGTCCTTGAGACGGAATATGACCTGGCGACTGTGCCGGGCTTCTGCGCTTTTTTTCGGTCGCGACATGGCAATGTCCTCATCCAAAAAAACGCCTCGCCGAAAGGCGACAGGCAGAGCGACGCGCTCTGCCTAACCGGGGGATTCAACGGGGGCTGGCCCCCTTGACGAGACAGTTTATGTTTACATAAACGCATCTCGCTACTCAGCCATCCGGCGGCATTACCATAACTCTACCAAGGGTTGTATGCTAAATGGTTAACGCAGCGCGAAAGCATACCTGAGCATGAGGGTAGGGCCTCGATGGCAAGCCGCACTAGCGGTTGTTCGATGAGCGCGGGGTGGGCCGCGAGACTCTCTTCCTCTCCCCAGCGCCTACCTCCTGCGCCAGCGTGCCCGGTGTGAAGCGGGCCGCGTTTTTGACGCCCCTGTCAGACAAAGTTTCGATCAGGTCTTGATGCTGTTCTAGCGCAAGTCTCTCCGTATTCGGCAAGGGGTAAACCCTGCTTCTCTGCGTTCCGCTCCTGCGGATGCCTCCGTCAATCCGTGCGCTTATCCGCCCCGCATGACCTGACCAAAACTTTGACAGGAGGATGTCATGCAAACACTAAAAGACCACTTTAACAACCGGGCACGGGCACAGCGCAAGCGCCGTCAGGCGGAGCGCCAACGGGACGCCGATTTCATCGTCTTCCTCCTCTTCCTGCTCCTGCTCATCGAGGTTGAGCGCCAGCACAAGCCGACGCCGGACCGCTCGGACGGTCCGCGTTTCGGGCCGGGCTAGATGCCCGGCCCGAAAGGGCTTCGGCCCTCCCGGTCGGGAAGGACGCCGTCTGATCTCTGGCCGAAAAAGAAGAAGGGCGGGCGCTTTCGCGCCCGCCCTGTGGTGGGAAGTGAGGTTAGCCCTGCGGGAGGGTGCTAGGTACCCGGAGGACGATTGTGCCGTCCAGCGGCACGGCTTCAATGCGGATATTGAAGCCTTGGCCGTCGGCGTGTGGCCACGCCGCGCCGATGCGGGTCCAGATGGCCTGGCTGTCCGGGCGGCTGCGCACCTGGTAGGCGAGGTGGGATGGATTGTTCGCCGCTTCGGTATCAGCGATTTTGTCAGTATCGGACATTGGTAGTCTCCTTTTCAGTTTGTGAGGCTGCGTCCATCGCGGCCTGATGGGAGAGCGGCGAAAGGCCCGCGAGCCGTGGTGCCAGCGCACCGGGCAAGTTGGAAATTGGGGGAGACCTTCAGGGGGAACCGATTTCCTGCTAGAGCGGCACGGCGGGGCCTTTAGCTTCCCAATGACAGGCCATTTGCGACGCAGCGGGAAATATCAGGGTAGACGCCGGTCAGGATGCGTGTGAGATCGTACTGAAAGAAGGCGTGAAGCAAACTTGAGTGCTGGCTTCGTGTGTCGAATGTCTAAAACGGATTGGTGATGATGACGCCGCCGATTTTCTGGCCGTGTGTCATGTCTTCGGAAAAGACCTTGGGGCAGCCATGAAGTTCCGCCGCTGCAATGATGAGGCTGTCATAGAACGACAGTTGATGGCGGTCGGCGATGGCAAGGCCCGCATCGTGGACTTCACCTGTGAGGGGAACTACCTCACAGATCGAGCGGATCGTTGCCAGGATTTCGCGGATTTCAGGCCATGCCATCTTGAGCTTGCGAGAGGCCACTGCTGCGAACTCGTTCAGAACTTGCACGCTGATGACGCCTCCCGCTTCCAGGAGTTGTTCTGCCCGGTCGGCCTTGGCGTCCGACGCGAGCAGGTACAGCAGAACGTTTGTGTCAAAGAACGGCCTAGCGCTCATACGCTTCCAGCCGGTCGAAATGGAAGTCCTGCGGCAGGCGTCCCCTGTATTGGCGCAGCCGCTTAAGTAGTTCCGCGGCTGCCGGCTTCCGGTCCATTTCGAACGAACGCTCGCCAGTGACGTGGATTTCCACGTTATCGCCTTCCCTCAGTTTCAGTGCCTCCACGACGGCGGCGGGCAGCCGCACGGCCAGACTATTACCCCATTTTGCAACCTGCATGTGAACCTCTCTGCGGATGAATGGATATACAATTTTCAGTGTATATCATTTGAACTTCGGTGTCAATTTATCGGCCAGCACCCAGCAGGCAATGAACGATTGATTCTGAGAGGAATACACATGGTGTTCATATGAAAAAAAGTTTATATCGACGTATTTACAAGTCGCAATTTTAGGCCCTAGGCTTGGATTTGATCCGGGAAAAAGACGCGGGGAGTCGGAAATGGTTGCTAATCAATTAGGAGGTGATAATAAATTTACTGGTCGGAAATTTTTCTGCTTATAGCCTCTCCATAATTATGAAGCCGCAGCTCCTGGGTATAGTCTGCCTGTTTTTATCGATGAATGGCGTAATTAACGCCCAAGCTACGAATTCTGTCCGCATCCGACTTCTCGTTGGAGAAGCGACTTGCATAAAGTCTACAGAGAACGTTGGAGGGCTCAATAATAGAGATGAAGTCTATTTGCTTGTTGCTGGAGCAACTCCCGGAGGAAAAACTGACAAAAAACTTCCTGGCCGGGATGATTACTATGAAGCTAAAAGCGGTACAAAGCTGGCATGGACCAACCAAGACCAGAGACCAGCTATTCACCCCATTATTTGGGAGGGGGATCTTCGACCTTCAGAGTCCGCTACGTTTGTCATTCATGTTGGCGAGCAAGATGGTTCGCAGCTGGCAGAGATTATGAAGTGGGCCGCAGATGCAGCGGACAAGCTGTTCCCAGAGATTGGAGGAGCTGCAAAGCAAATTGTGGCGAAAATTCCCTTTCCACAGGGGGATGAAGCCATTGGGCGAATTATCGCTAAGGTCACCAACAAAAACGGAGAGATTGTGGCGGAGTATCATGAAGCCTTAAATGCCACTAAACAGGGACGGCGTGGACGCAATCTAGAGTCGTTTCATTTCGGTGGTGATTCCGGCTGCCAGTACAATTTTTCGTTTTGGGCCGTTCATGCGAGGCGTTGACATACCTAAACTTTGTTCTTAATCGACAGCGAGCGAGTCTATCAGGCCGCCCCCATCTTCGCGGCGAAGTCGTGTTCATCGTGGCTGACAAAAATGAGTGAGCAGAATGTGCATTCTGCTCACACGAACAGGGGTAGTGCAGCCAGAGATTGTCCGCTGATTAACGGAATATTAACATAATATGCCTCAAAATGGCTTTGAGGATGGAACATGGGCGTCATTGTCGATCAGAAACTTCAGAGAGAAGTCGATGACCTGGAAGCGAAAGGGCAGTTTTCGCTGGCCGGTGCCTTTCGTGCGGCTAACCAGGTCAGCATTGAGTCCCTGGCCTTCCAAGCCAATGTCCCTTCAAGGTATCAGACCCTCGTAGCTAATTCCGTCGCGTATCAAGCTGCGCATCCGGTCCGT
>DASWXG010000739.1:0-4264 GCA_036405615.1 Prosthecobacter sp.
CCGCTGGCTAGGTGCTGATCATCAGCATGGGGGCAGGCATTGGTTGCAGGCACTGCGTCCCGGTGCAGTCATGGCTTTGCTGCTGATGGACGGGAATGTCCGGGTGGATTGGAGCCTGTCGTCCAGCAGGGAAATTGCCCCAAACTGCCTGATCTGGCTGAACACCGCCGTGGCGCTGCCGGAAAATTGGAGCCTGACCGGAGGAGGCAGCCATGAGGCGCTTCTGCTGCACTTTCCCATTGATTGGGTGCACTCCAGCCTCACCAGCCTCCGGCAGGAGATGTCGGCGGATTTTAGATCTCTTCTGCTGGGCCCGCACCCCGCCACGCCTTTGATCACCCGCCCGCTGGAGGCGGAAGACAGAGCCTGGAGCCGTTCGCTGATGGCTCCCACTCTTTGCCCTGCGGCAAGGCATCTTCTGGAAGGCAGCCGGATGAGTGAATTCTTTTTCCGCAAGGTCCTGACGGAATCCAAAGGTGAGGAACTGTTTTGCACACGCACCCGGCGCCTGGCTTTGGAGCGTGTGGCAAAGGTGCGCAAAGCCCTGCTGGGGAACTTGGAAGATCCGCCAAACCTCGATGAACTGGCGCGGCTGTGCGGGTGCAATCCCCAGTATCTGTCACGCACATTTTCAGAAACTGCAGGTGTCACCATTTCACTCTATCTCCGCCGCCTGCGTATCGAACGTGCGGCTGAGATGCTGGCCAATGGACAGGCCAATGCCAGTGAAGCTGCGCTGGAAGTTGGCTATCGCAGTCTCAGTCATTTCAGCCAGGCCTTCCGTGCGGAAAAGGGCATTTCCCCCAGCGAATGGGTCAAAGGTCCGCAGGCCCCGGCAAGACCGCGACAACTCTCATCATGAGGGCGACAGCAGCCTGGATCGAACAATCGCAACGTTGAAACGTCTAATCATCCGTCCCTTCAATGAACTATTCCAATCTCGAAAGCCGTCTTAAAATGCAGAGCCTGAGCCCGACTTTTCTGCGCCGCCTGAAACGCATCCGCAACGCCAGCATCAAGGCTCGTGCTGCGGGCAAGAAAAGTCCCCCTGCCGGTCCTGCTGGCGAAGCGGTCGCTGGCTGAAGAAGTTCCTTTGCGGGTCTCTCAGCAGAGGTCCGCCGGGTCAGTCATCCAAAGGATAGACAGGGCGCTTTACCTTCTGAAAAGGCAGCCCCTTGAGATGACTGCTGCAGGGACCTGCCGTGTCCACCCAAAGCATGCGCGTGGCAATGGGATCGTAGGCACGCCGGTGGGCCACGGCGGCTTTGACCCCGATCACGGAGAAGGATGCGGGCTCCAGCCCCTGGCTGCGCCACTGACCCAGATCAAAAGGCGGCGTCTTGATGCTGGTGAGCAGCAGGGTGAGTTCCTTGTGGCGCACCACGGCACAAGGCCCCATGTCAAACTGGCCGCCGCTCATGGAGGCCAGATGGCTTTGCCGGTCTTCCAGTTCAAACTTGCCGTCGCTGTGTGAGAGCACTTCCACCTCGATCTGCACTGGCCCTGGATCCAGGCGGCTGCCCTTGCCGCCGATCGCCAGCATCACGCGGTCGCCTGCCCGGTATTTGGCAGCTGTGGCTACTGCGTCCGCATCCGCGATGCAGACGGCACAGTTGGGCACCCGCCAGTGGATGAGAGGGCGCATCAGCCCGGTGCCGTCTCCGGGGGCGCCTCCGCCGATGTTGTCTGCGGGTTCCACCAGGACAGTCAGGCCCTCGGGCGGATCCACAAGTCCGCCTATGACCTCGCTGATCGGAGGCTCAGTGGCATTGCCCAGATCGCGCATCTGCCAGGCGGTCTCGCTGAGCTGCTGAAGCTGGGCGGAAGCGTCGACCGTGCCTGAAATGACAAAGCTGACTCCCGCGTCAGGCACATCCGCAAAAGAAAAACCGGCGACCACATTGACGGCCCAGATACCGGGCAGTTTTTCCATCTCCCTCGCCATGGCCTCAAGAGTTTTCATCGGTTCGCTGGCGGTTCCGGTCCCGGTGGGCGGCCACATCAGAGGCGGGTGAACAAACTGCTGGCGGGGTTTTTCCCCGGAGAACAGGCAGCGTTGAAGGAGGCGTGCCGCGTCGCAGGCGGCCTCACGGGCGTCTGTGTGCGGATTTTCCCGGTAGGCCACCAGGCAGTCCGAGAGGCTGGCCATTTCGGCGGTGAAATTGGCATGAAGGTCGAAGACACCAAAAACGGGAATGCCACTGGCACCTGGCAGTGCTCGCAGACGCCGCAGCAACTCGCCTTCCACATCGTCGAAAGACTGGGAGACCATCGCTCCGTGAAGGACCAGGTAAACCGCATCGGCACCTGTTTGCAGGGCTGGGGCGGCGTGTTCTATGAAGTCGTTCCAGAAGGCTTCGATGACTTCGTCATCCGCCATGGCCCCCGGTTGCGCGCGGTAGTCCGCCACAGGCAGGACTTCCCAGCCAAATTCTTCCGCGAGATCCAGCACGCCGCCAAAAGGTGAGGCATCACCCTTCAATGTCAGAACCTCTTGTCCACGCCGGACGGTGAAATCAGACAGCCCCGTACTTCCTTCAAGAAAGGTGTGGGTTTCATGAAAGAGACCGGCAAGCAGGATGCGGAAAGGACGGTTCATAGGGAGGGCACAGGCACCTTGGTGAAACAGACAGACAGCGGAAGCAAAGCGATGAAACTTCGCTTTTCACTGTGCTTTCAGATGTCACGCTTTCCATTCGGAAGCATGGCGGGCAAAAGCGGTGGATGCACGCTTGAGCGCTTCATCCACATCCGCTTCCGAATGCGCCAGACTGAGGAACCACAGGCCACGTTCGATGGCCCTGACTCCGCTTTCCAGAAGGCAGCGACGCAGGTGGGCCCAGCGCGGAGCGTCGTGGCGTTGCACATAATCGCGATAGCTTGTGATGGTGCCTTCGGCGGCACCGGGCTTCAGCATGGCTGCATGGAAGACCAGTCCCGGCCCCTGGGGGCGAAGCGGGATGTCGTGCAGATCGGCCAGCGTGCGCAGGCCGTTCATCAGCTGTTTGCCGAGGCGGATCACGTGCTGGGGATGGTCGTCACCGTGGCGCAGGATTTCATCCAGACACCACTTGGCCGCAGCGAGGCAGAGAGGGTTGGCATTCAAAGTTCCCGCATGCACCACTTCGCCGCTGAGAATTTTGGCGAACGAGGATTCCTTGCCTGCCATGGCGGCAAACGGCACGCCGCCGCCGATGGCCTTGCCGAGAATGGTGAGGTCTGGCACGACTCCATAGTGAGTCTGGGCGCAGCCCGCCCCAAAGCGAAAGCCGGTGATGGTTTCATCCGCAATCATCAGCATGCCGTCCCGGTCGCAAAGTTCGCGGATGGTTTGCAGCAGCCCTTCCACGGGCTCCATGCACCCGGTGTTGCAGAGCACCGGTTCAAAAACAATGGCGGCAATCTGGCCGCGGTATTGGTCCACACGGCGGCGGAGGTGCTCCGGATCGTTCCAGCGCGCGACCACGAACTGGTCGAGGACTTCGGGGATCACACCCTGGCTGGGATGCAAGCGGGTGGGTTCTTCTTCGGTGCCCCATTTGTCGGCAGGCGGCGCAAAGCCCACCAGCCCTTCATCAGCCCAGCCATGGTAATGGCCTTCAAATTTGAGGATGAGCTTTCGGCCCGTATGGGCGCGTGCCAGCCGGAAAGCGGCAAGCACAACTTCCGTGGCGGAGTTGTTGAAGCGGACGCGCTCGGCACCGGGGATCATTTTCTGCAACCGCTCGGCCACGTCGATTTCCAGCTCGCTCTGGGCCGCCCAGTGGGTGCCCTTTTGCGCCTGAATGGCAATGGCCTCAGCCATGCCCGCCGGGGCGTGTCCATACAGCAAAGCTCCCTGGCCTGTCTGGAAATCAATGTACTCGTTGCCATCCACATCCCATAGCCGGCTGCCCTGGCCGTGGTCGAAATACAGAGGCACAGGAACCTCCATCTTGCGGATGCCGCTGTTGATGCCTCCGGCGATGCTTTTTTGGGCGCGGGCAAAGAGTTCGGCAGAGCGGGGGAATGTGTAGGACATGGTCGGAGATTACGGCGGAGACCGCACAGATTTTTACGGACGTAATTTCTATGTGAAATGTCGAACGAAGCTTGCCAGACGGGGTCGCAAAAAGCGACACTTCAAATATCACCAATCCCCCCACTTTTGTGTCTGCGCGCGCCCCCTCCCCCAGTGATGCCACATTGCCCGAATCCATGGCCGTTCAGGCCCGGTCCAAACTGACCGGTTTGATTCAGGGCATTTCTCAAATCATTCTCGGCA
>DASWXG010000740.1:0-4916 GCA_036405615.1 Prosthecobacter sp.
CCATTTGGAAATCGTTCTCGATGAATTTGAGCGCAATTTTCCCCAATGCTTCGTGGCCGTTTATTTCGGCAAGCTTCCCTCTTTGCTGACAAGCCGGGACTTGGGTTTTTGGCTCCTGAACCACGGAGCCTTTCCTACGCAACAGATGGCCAAGCGAAATGACTACGGCATCGCCCTCGTGGTGGATGTCAGCCGACAGGAAGCCGCTATCACCTTGGGTTATGCCCTCGAAGGACTGATTTCTGAGAGTGAGTTGAAGGTGATCTTGAACGCTGCCGGCCGCTTTCTGGGAAAACAGCGTCATGGGACTGCGGTCGAGCGGATGATTTCCCAGGTGGCCTCCAGGCTTCGTCGCGCAGGAACCCGCCAGAATCTGTCACCTGGTGGGTGGGGCTGGCCGGGGAATCTGGGTTTGCAAACTTTGCGCCAGGGACATCAGCCATCTCACAAGTCCGCTCAATCGCCGGGCTCCGTATCCAGATGAACGCTTCTTCTTGATGAAATCCGGACGGTCATTTCATCTTTCATGGCTGCGACTGCTGGCAAGCGGTGCCGGTGCCGTGAGCTTTTGGCTGGTGACCCTCGCAGGTCCTGGAGGCAAGAGCATGGCCGAGGACGAACCACCCCTTCCCACCTGGGACCGGCCTCCGGCAACTTCCTCCGCCACGTTTAGCGATCTTCTTCCGGAAGGGGCAGCCAGCATGCGGGGGGAAGACTTTTTTCTGGCTCCTTCCGGGGGCCTCTCCGCCCCTCCCGTGCTTCTCCAAGAAGCCGAAGGCGGCGGCAGCACAAGCCCCTATGATCTGTCCCGGTTTCTGCCCGGCGGACTGCTAAGTGTGCGGAGCCAGCCCAAGCAACAACCTCCTACTCCGGCGGTGTCGCTCCGCGAGTTCCCGGCAGCCGCGCTTGCGGGTCTGGCTGATGCCCCGCTGAATGAATACCTGATCGACCCGCAAACGCTGGTGACCGAGGTCCCTTCCCAGGAACTCCAGCGGCTGCTGGAATTTCACGCCTCGGAAGCCCGCATTCTTCTCTATCTGGTCGTTCTGGACCGGGACCAGAAGCTTGGGACGGCAGACATCCTCACTCCTTTGGTGAACCGGCTTCAAAAATCTGGCCGCGAACTTTGCATCGCCGTCAGCCCTCTCGGGGAGCCCTGGCGGACCCGGCTGCTATTATCTCCCTCCATCAGCAAATCATGCCCGACGGCCAGTCTGACGGAAATGGCTGAAGATTGCATCGCCGATGCCATGCAGGCGGAAGATGCCGAATCCAGGCTCAAGCGGCTGGCGGTGCGGCTGTCCACCCGGCTGTTTTGGCTGCAAAAAATGCTTCCTCCGCCAGCCCCCCTCAACGTTTCAACGGCAGCTCCACTCCTGCATGAAATCGGGCACTCCCCCTCCCTCGCTGAATCTGCTGAAGGCGGCTCTCCCTGGAAGAGCTGGCAGAAACCGTCCCAGTGGAACATGGTCCTGCTCGCGGCAGCTTGTACCATTCTAGGAGCAGGAGCCTTGCTGCTGCTGCGCAAGCTCTGGCAGTGGCGGGCGCAGCATCAGCCTCGCAGCGTCTGGATGCTGCCGGAGCAAGACGTCAAGCCACGCCTGGGCGGAGCTTTTTCCGGGGGGAACGGAGCCCTGACGCCTTATGCGGGGCATGCCAAAAAGCCGTGAAGGGCTGGAAGCCCACACTCCTTGGGGAGACGCCGCCTTCGGCGACAGCGGCGAGGCACAAAAAAGCGCGGGCTCATGGCTGAACCCGCGCTCCCAAGATTTGGAAGCCTTTCGGCTTGCTGAAGCAGGTGCTACAGCTTGCGCTCTTTCACCTCAGCGGTGATTTCGGCCACGAAGTCATCCACGGCTTTCACGCCCAGGTCACCACGCTTGCTGTGGCGCACCGCCACGCTGCCAGCAGCGGCTTCCTTCTCACCCAGCACCAGCATGTATGGGATGCGGTCCAGCTGAGCATTGCGGATCTTCGCGCCGATCTTGTCGGCATCATTGTTGAGCGTCACGCGCAGTCCTGCGGCCTTCAGCTTGGCGAAGACTTCATCGGCGAAGGCATCCACCTTCTCGCTGATGGTCAGCACGCGCACCTGCTCTGGAGCAAGCCAGGCCGGGAAATGGCCGGCGAAGTGCTCGATGAGCACGCCCGTGAAGCGCTCCATGCTGCCGAAGGGTGCACGGTGGATCATCACCGGACGGTGCGGCTTGTTGTCCGGACCGATGTAGCTGAGGTCAAAGCGGATCGGCAGCTGGTAGTCCACCTGCACGGTGCCAAGCTGCCACTCACGGCCGATGACGTCCTTGATCACGAAGTCGATCTTCGGACCGTAGAAAGCGGCTTCGCCGGGCTCTTCCGTGAAAGGCACGCCGAGCGTCTTGGCGGCCTCACGGCAGGCGGTTTCAGCGCGGTCCCACTGTTCCGGGTTGCCAGTGTACTTGCCGCTGTCCGGGTCACGAAGGCCCACACGCACGCGGTAGTCGGTCATACCCAGAGTGTTGAGCACGATCTTCACCAGGGAGAGACAGCCGAGCACCTCCGCAGCCACCTGATCCTCGGTGCAGAAAAGGTGGGCGTCGTCCTGGGTGAAACCGCGCACGCGAGTCATGCCATTGAGCTCGCCGCTCTGCTCCCAGCGATACACCGTGCCAAACTCGGCCAGGCGCACCGGCAGGTCGCGATAGCTGCGCGGCTGGCTGTCGAAGATCTTGATGTGATGCGGGCAGTTCATCGGCTTCAGCAGGAAGCCGTCGAGCAGTTTTTCCGCGTCCATGATGCGATCCTGGCCAATGAGTTCCTGGCCCGTGCGCTCATTGATCTGGTTGGCAAACTGGGCGGAGACAGCATCCAGACGGGAGGTCATCTCCGCGCAGGAACAGCCTTCGTGGGCGATCTGCTCAAGCTGGTTTTGCTCGATGATGGCCGGGAACTGGGCGTCCTTGTAATAAGGGAAGTGACCGCTGGTTTTATAGAGCGCCAGCTTGCCGATGTGCGGGGTGAACACCTGGCTGTAACCCTGCTTGCGCAGCTCTTCGCCGATGAAATTCTGCAGTTCCTGGCGCAGCACGGCACCGTTCGGCGTCCAGAGAATGAGGCCCTGGCCCACGTCTTCATCAATGTGGAAAAGCTTCAGCTCTTTGCCCAGCTTGCGGTGATCGCGCTTCTTGGCCTCTTCCAGGTTCACGAAGTAAGCGTCCAGCTCTTCCTTGGTCGGGAAGGCGGTTCCGTAAAGGCGCTGGAGCTGGCCCTTGGACTCATCGCCCATGTAGAAGGAGGAGGAGACGGAGGTCAGCTTGACGTTTTTGCACTTGCCGCTGTAGCCCACGTGAGGACCGGCGCAGAGGTCAATGAAGTCACCATTCTGGAAGCAGGAGATCTGCTCGCCTTCCGGGATTTTATCAATGAGGTCCAGCTTGAAGATGCTGGGGTTGCCAGGGCGCTCAGAAAGGCCGCCGAGACGGCCGCTCTCGGCCATGGCCTTGGCTTCCTCACGGGTGACGCCTTTCCATTCGAATTTCTGGTTCTCCTTGGAGATCTTCTTCATCTCCGCCTCGATTTTCTCGAAGTCATCCGGGGTGATGCGGTGCTCCATCTTGAAGTCGTAGTAGAACCCGTTCTCGATCGGCGGGCCGTAGGCGAACTGGGCGTCCGGCCAGATGCGCAGGATGGCGGTGGCCATGATGTGGGCGCAGGAGTGGCGCAGGCGCTCGATGTCGGACATCTGGGCGCGTTCTTCAAGGGTCTTGCGTTCGGTTGACATGGGAAAGGGGCGGGCAATCTGGCGCATGTCGCAAGATTTGCGACATGAGATTTTGCGGGTTTTGCTCCGTTGCTCCCGGTTCTGGAAGCAGTTTTCGCGAAGCAATGGCCGCTCCCCCCAGCGACTGCCCCGATATCACACGAGGCTATTCTGCCGCAATGCTCAGCTTTGCGCAGGCTCGTGAGTTTTACTCCACACGCCTCTTCCAGACATACAGTGAGCTTGGCGGCCTGGGAGATGATGCAGCCCACTCCTGCCATTCGAGCTCATTCACCAAAGCGGAACCAGACGCCTGCAAACGCATTGCATAAGAAGCATCCACCGCCCCAATTTCAGCCACAGCGTTGCGCACAAGCCTTCGGCAGACTTCACGTTTATCACCTTTGGCATTGTCATAAACATCCTGGAGGGCACGTGCCAATTGGTCTGCGAGAGACACCTGACCGTCTCTCGGCAGAGTGATGCGACCCACGAACATGGTGTAGAAATTGGTGGAACTGTTTTTCACCATCTCCTGATAGCTGCCCTGCATGGCAAACTGGTTTTCTTCGTGCCAGATCAGACGGTAAATGCTGAGAAAACGGGACTCACGCTGAACGCCCGGGGTACTGCAAGAAAGCAGGTGAAACGGCGCGAAGCCCATCAAAATGCTGCGCAACACCTGACGGCGGCCGGTGACTCCATGGATCATGATTGAACCGCTATATGCAGAAATCTAAAACTTCACACCCGCTTTCTGCACTTCCCGGTAAGGCAGCAGCCAGATGAGGGATTCGTCATGGAGGTCCACCACCTGGATGCGGTTGCCCCAGGGATCACGGAAGTCGCAGCGGAAGCCTTGGATGAGTTCGAGCCCGTACTTTTTCGTCAGCTTGTCACGGACCTCCGCCAGTTGCGCCTCGTCCCGCACCATGATGCCAAAGTGGTGATCGCCTGTCACCGGAGGCATGCCTTTCTTCTCGAACATGGCCAGAAACTGATGTTCCCCGAGTTTGAAAAACGCATCGCCTTCACCATCGTCCAGCTTTTCCAGGCTGAACACATCCGTGTAAAAGGCAACGGCCTTTTCGATATCCCCCACTTCAATGGCGACGTGATTGCAGCCGTACACTTGGACGCTTATGCCAAGGATTCGGATGACTTGGAGCCGCTGGCT